>WFYJ01000250.1 GCA_015490175.1 Saprospiraceae bacterium
TGATAGTCAACAAGAAAAACTTTAAACTTTAAACTATAAACTCTAAACCCTCAACGCTACACCCTCAACCATTGCGACAGGATTTCCCAAACCACTTTGATTTGAGTATAACTGCGATCAAACTGCGTGAATCTGCGGCCGAAGGCTGCGGTTTTTTGTTCGGACGATGGACAATAGACCATGGATGATGGACAATTTTCCTAAACCCTCACAACCGGTTTTCCCAAGCCACTTCGTTTCGGGTATAAAAAAGGGCCGCACGTTGTTCGTGCAGCCCGATGGTGCCTGGTGATGCTTTGTCTGTGGCAATCTTAGTCGCGCCACCAGCGCAGCTTGATTTCTTTGGTTTCGCCGTTGGGCAGTGTGAGGGTGGCCCAGCGGTTGCAGGCGCCGTCGCCGTAGTCGATGCTGAAGGTTTGGTCGCCCTTGGTCACCTGCTTGACACCGGCTACGATCCAGGGGCAGATGCGCTTTTTGATGAGCGGCTCGATGATCTCGCTCGAGAAGGCCACACCCTGGCGGTTGACGCCGCTGGCCGAACCCGTGATGGCGAACACGTCATCCAGCCACAGGTCGGTGTCGTAGCCTTCGATCCAGGTGCGCGTCCAGGTGGCGTCGAACGAGCTGCTGGTGCCGTCGGGGAAGGTCATCACGAAGCCCGATACTTCACGCGTGAAGGTGGGCTGGCCTTCGTCGTTGGGGCCGTTGTTGGTGAGCGTCTTGGTGCCTTCGATCTGGACGCCGTCGATCGAGAAGTTCTGGAAGGTGACGCTGCGCTGTGCGCCGGCCTGATGCATGGGCGCCGTCTGGGTGACGATGATCTGTCCGGCGCGCACCTTGCCGTTGGGGCCTTCACAGCCGTCGCCGAAATCAATGGTTATCGTTTTGGGGAACGAGCCATCGTCGGGTTCGACGGTCACGGTGGGGCAGTCGTCGTCGCCCGAGCGGAATTCGACGTTGTAATCAACCTGTTCTTCCACGTCTGCGACCATGTCTTCCATGACGGCGGCGTCTTCGGCTGTCATGGTGACGCTGTCCTCATCGCTCAACTGATCGGCGTTCTTGTCGCAGGCTGTAAACGTGATGGCAACCAGTGCCACTGCAAACAATGCGAGCTTCTTCATAGCTTCCTGAATTTTTGGGTGAAAAAATTTGGTTTGTCGGAGTCTGTTTTTCAAATTTGGACAGGCCAGTTGCACGCTTGTCGTTCGTGCTGCTCTTTCCGATCCGATTGTTCAGATGTGTACAAAGGGGAAAAGGTTTAACGCCCGCTGAAAAAGGCGGGAAGAAACCGCTTTTTGCCGCCTTTTGCGCAGGCGGCCTGTGCTGCGTGTGTGGGACACAGGGTGAAGGAGGGATTGAGTGAGGGAGTGATTGAGTGACGGAGCGAGGGAGCGACGGAGCGACGGAGTGAAGAGGGGTGCCGATTACACCGATTTGACCGATTATACTCAAATCAAAGTGGTTCGGGAAGTCCTGTTGCAGTGACTGAGGGTGTAGTGTTGAAGGTTTAGAGTTTAAGGTTTAAAGTTTAAAGTTTAATATTTTTATTGATGATTATCAGAGTTTTAACAAATTATGAGGGCCCTGAAAAAAGTCCGTAACAATCCCGACTTGTCGGGATGACACGTGACGCGTATACATTATAGATAACATTTTGATTTAAAATCAAAAACACATTGCAAATCGTTGCGTCTTTGCGTCCCCGACTTTGGTCGGGGCAGGCTGTTGCGTGAGATTTTGGGTTTTTTCAGGGGACTCAAGAATCGAGGATTTGACAAAACACTGATAGTCAGTAAGAAAAACTTTAAACTCTCAACTCTCAACTCTCAACCCTCAACCCTACACGCAACACCTTTCTGCAGCCGGTCCATTTTCGGGATGCGCGATCATCTATTTAAGGACACCACCCCTCAACCTTCACCCGCATGGGCCCGGTTGGCATGCGTGCATTTTGCATGTAAAAAGTTGATATAAAAATAAGTGGCAAAGTTTTTGCCTGCTTTCGGGTACCCCCCCCTGATTCGGCGCCACAGGACGTTGAAGGCCAATCCTTTTGCTCTTGAGACTGGCGCCGAGAGTATTCCGTTGTTGCATTGGAAAAAACATACTATGGGAACTCTGATCCCTGTGCAAGCTCCCCAAGGGCTCGCCACTGTTGTCCGTTGGTTTGCGCGTTTGTGCGGCGCCGTACTGTTGGCCTTTTTGCTTCTGGGCAGTGCGCCGCTGTACGCCCAGCTTTCCATTTCCAAGGTCGTGGATGTGGCCAATCCGCCTTCCGGTACTTCACTGACCTACACCATCCAGTTTGGATGTTCCGATCTGGTCAATCCCTGTGTCGGGGCGATCATTGTGGATACCCTGCCTTCCGAGCTCGCTTTCGCAAATGCCGACCCGGTGGTGGTTACCAGCAGCGGGGGCAACATTCCGGTGTCGCCCGTGTACGATGCGGGCAGCCATACCGTCACATGGGACTTTACCGGTTTGCCGGAAGGCGGTCTGCCGGCGGGTTTCAGTGCCGTGATTACCTTGCAGGGCGACATCCCGGCGGGTACCGTGCCCGACGGCGCCGCGCTGACCAACCGGATTGTATTGAGCGATGACGGTGGAGCGGTAGTCGATTCGGCTACCAGCACGGTCTCGGCTGCGCCGGACTGGAGCGTGACAAAAAGCGTCACTACGGGCGACATTTATCACGATACCGATGTGACCTACCGCGTGCGCATCAGTGCCAACGGCACGGAGGGCAATCTGAACCTCACCAATGCCTTTGTGGTGGACACCTTGCCGCCGGGAGCGGTATATGTCAGCTCCTCGCCGGCAGGCGTGTACGATGCAGGGACGGGCACCGTCACCTGGTCGGGCCTGAGCTTCGACGTGACGGGTGGCAACTACGACTTCTTTCTGACGGTGCAGTATCCGGCCAATGATCCGGCCAACAACACGGGCCTCACCAACGAGATTCCGAAGACCAATGTGGCCTATCTGGAAGGTACGCCCGTTGGGGGCGGCACCTATTTCACCACCGGCAGTGTGACGCAGAACCTGCTGCCGCCCAACTACGAGATCGGCATTGTCAAGTCGGCCCAGGATCGGGGCATTTTGCCGGTCAACCAGACCAACTACTTCCGTATAGATCTGAGCAACAACAGCACGGTGCCGGTGGACAGCTTTACCTTCGAGGATGCCATTCCGGACGCGTTCGACCTGGTCGCCCTGCAGGTGGAGAATTTCCCTGCAGGGAGCTCGTACGACATCGAAGTGGAGCTCAACCATTCGGGTACGTTTGTCGTCTGGGTGAGTGGCGATACCACAGGTGCCGGCAAGAGTTACGATCCGGCCACCATTCCCGGTTTCAATCCCGCTACGGATTACGTGAGCACCGTGCGCGTCTTTTTCGGCACGGTGCCTTCCGGTTTTGCCGGCAACATTGATCTGGTCGTTACCCCCGAGTCGCTCACCACCGACAATGCGGGCAATCCGATCACGGCGGGTGCTTCCATCAACAACACGGCCAGTCTGACTGCCGTGCGCCCCGTTGATGGGGCCATCCTGGGCCCGGCAACAGCCACCGACGATATGTGTGTGGTGCCGGAGGTGGCGCGTCTCGATCCGGCCAAGTCGCAGGTGCAGGCTTATGTCAATCCGCCGGCGGGGGACCCGACGACGGGCAACCCGTACTTTGCCGGCGCGCGGGTGCAGTACACGGTACGCGTCGAAAACGACGGCACCGACGGCACCAATGCCGACCTGACGAGTGCGCAGGCCCTCGACACCCTCCACAATCCCATCGCTGCCGATCTGTTGCCTGCCGAGGTGGTCTATGTGCCCGGCACCTGGGTCATTGCCGGCCAGAGCGCGGGCTTTTCCTTCGACACGCTCGGCGGCAACCCCCAGTTCGAGCAGATCGACAACTGGAACGGCACGGGGCGCACCCTGCTGCGCTGGTATTTCACAGGCGATTTTCTGCCGGGCGACTATGTGGAGATCAACTATCTGGTCGATATTCCCAACAACACCCCCTCGGGTACTACCGTCACCAATGAATACTGCCTGAGCGCGGCGCAGGATTTCATTTGCGATGAGGAAGCTTGCGGCAGCACGACCGCGGCCAATCTGACCAATTTCTTCGGGCAGACGGGCAGTCCGGGCACGCCCATTGCCGGCATCAGCGAGATGTGTTGCAAGACCACCAGCTTTACCGTAGCCGACAGCCTCTCGGACATTGATCTGACCAAGTCGGTGTTGACTTCCGGGCCGTTTGCACCTGCGGGCACTTCGCTGGCCGAGGCGGGATTGTCGGCCGACACGGTCGAGTTCGAGGTGAGCCTGGCCAATACCCGGATGGCCAACGACGTCTTGCCCGATCCCGTAGCCGTGGATCTGCTGCCTGCCGAGCTCGAGCTGGTACCGGGATCGCTCGTGCTCGTGGCCGACAATACCGGATTGGGCTTCAGTGACGACGGCACCAACCCCGTCATTGAAACCATTCCGAATTATGCAGGCACGGGCCGCACGCTGATTCGCTGGCGTTATACGGGCGAATTTCCCATCAACACCAGTGTCACGTGGCGCTTCAAGGCACTGATCAGGCCCGGTGCGCTGGGCGACCTGACCAATGAGCTGTTCAGCCAGACCGACGGCCACCTGTACTCCTGTGTGGACGGCAGCCAGACAGATGTGTACGACCTGGATGGCGATGGCGATACGACAGAGACATTTTGCGTCACTGCTGCCACCATTACGGTGCCGGCGATCACCAGTCTGGGCTCGCGCAAATACGTGAAGGGAGCATGTGACACTGCCTTCCTCACCTTGCCCGATACCGCGCGCACCTTCCCGGGCGATTCGGTTTTGTGGAAGCTGGTGCTGTTCAACCCGGGCAACCAGCCCCTGTCCAATGTCGTGCTCGTCGATATTTTCCCCTATATCGGCGATGTGGGCGTGCGCCTCAACGACACGCCGCGCGAAACGGGCTGGGCGCCCTACCTGGTCGAGGCGCTGCCAACGCAGCCCGGCGTCAATATCTATTACAGTCAATCTACCGACCCTTGCCGCGATGAGGTGAGCCCCGTACTGGCCACGCTTTCCTGCGTCAATGACTGGACGACGACACCCCCTGCCGACCTCAGCACGGTCAAGGCCATCAAGATCGAATTGACCAGCGACCTGATGCCGGCCGATTCCTTCATGTTCGACTTCAAAATGATGGCGCCGGAGGGCAGCTTCCCCTATACCGGCGCGGTGGCCTGGAACTCTTTTGCCCGCAATGCCGACCAGGTGTCGGCCGAAGAGCCGCCCAAGGTGGGAGTATTGCTGAAATACTTCGACCTGGCATTGAAGAAAAAAATTGCTGCCGGACAGCCGAGTCAGTTCAATGTGGGCGACGATGTGACCTTTGACATCACCGTCTTCAACCAGGGCCTGTTGCCGGCCGACAGCATCGAGATCGCGGATTATTTCCCCACGCAGCTTTCGCTGAATGATGCCAACTGGACGGCTGCAGGCCTCACCGCTACGCGCACGCTCACCGTGGCCGACGGCAGCCTGCCACCAGGTGGATTGTTGCCCAACGACAGCATCACCACGAGCATCACCTTGCATATTGATACCAGCCCGCTGCCCGATACGACCCTCACCAACTGGGCGGAAGTTGCGCGCGCCATCGAGTATCTGCACACCGAATTGCCCGACGTGGACTCCTGGTTCGACAGCAACCAGGCCAACGACAAGTTCACCGAAGATGACAAGATCGACGGCAACGGCAAAGGCGGTGAAGACGAAGACGACCACGACCGGGCCGTGATCGAGATGCGGGTTTGCTCCGTCACTTCGGCACAGATCGTGGACACCCGTTGCAAGAACGGCGGTACCGGCAGCGACACGTCCGACGACTACCTGTTGGTCACCTTCTCTGCCAACGCCAACGATGCCGGCCCCACGGGGCGCTACGAGGTGGTATTCAATGGCACGGTGCTCAATCCGGGCGGTACCCCATGGGGCACCACCGTCACCCTGGGCCAGAACGGCGAATTTCCCGCCAACGGTTCGGTGCATACCGTAACCATCCGCGACATTGACGATGGCGATAGCTGTGCGACGACGGTGGATGTGGGTCCCGTAGCCAACTGCATCACCTGTCCGCCGCAGATCTGCCTGCCCCCCGCCATTCAGATCAACAGAAACTGACAAGCCGCATGCCTGTCTCGGCTGAGCCCTGCAGGGGCGGGCCGGGCCAGGCAATTTGAAAATGAGCCCTTGTGGATCCAATTCTTTTGCTATGAGAAAGCAATACCAGACTCCCTCCTCCTGCGCACGACCCGGCTACGTCGGGTGGTCGCGTGGCCTTCGCCGCGCATTGCTTGCCTGGGCCCTGTGGCTCGTCGCCTTGGGTGCGAGCGCCCAGATCGACCTTGCACTGGAGATGGCACTCACGCCCGACAGCGTGCGCGCCGGCGATCCCGTCACCGTGACGGTGCGCCTGCTCAACGAAGGCGGTGTGACGGCGACCAATGTAGCGGTGCGCGTCACTTTGCCGGCAGGCCTGCAATACCAGTCGTATGCCGCCTCGGCGGGAACCTGGGATCCGGGCACCGGCATGTGGAGCCTGGCCACCCTCTCCGGAGGGACGGCACAGGATTCACTCGTGCTTCAGACGACGGTTGCGGCCGGCGTCGAAGGGCTCCTTTTTGCGGAAGCGGAAATTGCAGCGGCCGACCAGGCCGACGACGATTCTACCCCTGACAACCAGGATTACCTCGAAGATGACATTGCTACGGCCTGCACGAGCGTGCCCATCGAGATTTGCGTGCTTGCGGGCGATACAGTGCGGCTGGCAGCGCCCCCGGGCCTGACCAATTACCGCTGGTATGACGGGCCCACGCTCGTGGGCACCGATTCGGTGTATTACGCCACCACGGCCGGTCGCTACACCTGGACGGCCGATTCGGTGGTGAGCGGCTGCGGCCTCGGCTCGTGCTGCCCCGTGATCATCGAAGAGCGGTGCTTCGATCTGGCGCTGTACAAAAAACGCGCTCCCGCGCAGGGCGCCACAGCTGATGCCGGCGACACCATCATTTTCCGCATTACGGTGGTCAACCAGGGCGACTATGCCGCCGACAGCATCCGTTTGTTCGACTACATCCCGGCGGAAGCTTCCCTTGCCGATGCCGACTGGGCGGCTTCCGGCTCGGGCGCGACCATTCTGCTGGTGGCAGGGGACCGGCTCGATGCCGGTGGGCTGGCGCCGGGCGATTCGGTCAACGTGGATATTGCGCTTCTGCTCGATGCGCCGCTGGGCGCCAATACCGAAGTGATCAATTTTGCCGAAATACAGTCGGCCCGCACCGCCGACGGCCGCAACCTCACCGATTGGGACTCGACGCCCGACACCATTCTGGCTAACGATATCTACCTCGTGGACAACTACATCGACGGCAACGGCAAGCAGAACAGCGACGAAGACGATCAGGATCCGGCTTCCGTGCTGGTCAATCCCTTCGACCTGGCGCTCTGGAAAGAGCCGGCCACGGGGCAACCTTCGGTGGTCGTGCCGGGCGACACCGTAACGTTCGCCATCCATGTAATCAACCAGGGCCAGGTGGCTGCCGACTCCATCGTGCTGCGCGACTACCTGCCGGCAGCGCTGTCGCTGGCCGATGCCGACTGGACGGCCGACGGCACCGATGCCGTGCGCACCCTCGATGCCGGCGACGAGCTGCCCGCGAGCGGCCTGGTACCCGGTGCCGAGGCCGTAGTGCATATTCGGGCGGTGCTCGCTGCGCCCCTCGTCGGTGGCACGGAAATCACGAACTACGCCGAGATCGCGGCGGCGCAGGACATCTTAGGCCACAGCCAACTCGATGAAGACAGCACACCGGACAGCATTCCGGATAACGACAATTACTTGCAAGACAACGAGATCAACGGCAACGGCTTGGCCGGCGGCGACGAAGACGACCACGACGGCGCCGCCATTACCGTAGCCGATTTTGACCTGGCGCTGTACAAGCAACTGGCCCCGGGCGAACCCATGGAGGTAGTGCCCGGCGATACGGTTACCTTCCAGGTGGTGGTCGTCAACCAGGGCGACATCGCAGCCGACAACATCGAGATCACCGATTCCATCCCGGCGGGCATGACACTCATGGATGCCGCCTGGACGCTCAGCGGCAACCTGGCCACGCGCCTGCTCGATGCCGGCGACGAGCTGCCTGCGGGCGGCCTTGCACCCGGCCAGGCCGACACGGTGACCATCACCCTCAAGGTGCCCGATCCCTTGCCCACCGGCACGCGTCTCTACAACTGGGCCGAGATCAGCGATGCCACCCAGCTCGATGGCACGCCCGCCCTCGATGTGGATAGCGACATGGATGCCGATCTCGGCAACGACAACTTCCTCACCGATGACTACATTGACGGCAATGCGCTGACCGGTGGCGACGAGGACGACCACGACGGCGCCTATGTGATGTACGAGGTGTTTGATATTGCTTTGCGCAAAACGGTCAACGACACCCTGCCCATCCATTGGGGCGACGACGTGACCTTCACCATCACCCTGTTCAATCAGGGCACTATCCCGATGCAGGACATCGAGGTGTACGACTGGATTCCGCCCGGCTTCGTGCTCAGCCCCAACGACTACAACGGCTGGCTCTATGCCGGCGCGCCCGACAAGGTGCGCATGGAAGTGGACGACCTCATCCAGCCCGGTGACTCGCTCAAGATTCAGATCGTGTTGCAGGCACAGGCCAACCACTGCCTCGAAGACCTCGTCAACGTGGCCGAAGTGACCAGTCAGGAGAACGAGCTGGGCGTCAACCAGAACGCCAACGACATCGATTCCTATCCCGACAAGGACCCGACCAACGACACCGTCGTGGACAACGTCATTGATCAGGACGGCTTCAACGGCGGCGATGAAGACGATCACGACGTGCAGGAGCCGCCCGTGTTCGACCTGGCGCTGCGCCTGACGACCGACCGCACCTTGCCCGTGCGCATCGGCGACACCTTGCAGTACGCCGTCAAGGTGTTCAACCAGGGCAATATCGCGGCGCAGGACGTGGGCGTCAAGCTCACCCTGCCCGAAGGCCTCGCCCTCAGCAGCGCCGACGCCAACGGCTGGACCGACAACGGCGACGGCACCCTGTCGAACACCATTGCCGACCTGATCGCGCGTGGCGATTCGGCCATGCTCATGGTGCAGCTCGAAGTGGGGCCCACTGCTCACCTCGGCGACCGCATGCTGTATGCCGAAATCCAGAGCGCCCGAGACGCCAACGGCAACGACCGCACCAATGACGACCTCGATTCCACGCCCGACATGGATCCGCTGAACGACCTGTTGGTCGATGACGAGATCCGCGACTGCGGCCTCACCGACGAGGACGACCACGACAAAGCCTCATTCGACATCTTCGATCTCGCTTTGCGCAAAACGCCGGACAGCAACGTGCCGGCACAGTGGTTCGATGACGTGAGCTTCACCATCACGGTCTTCAACCAGAGCCCCGAGCTGAGCGCACAGCAGATCGAACTGGTGGACTACATTCCCGCCGGCTTTGCGTTGAGCCCCAACGATGCCAATGGCTGGACCGACAACGGCGACAGCACGGCCACCCTCATCGTTCCGGGCCCCATCGCTGCGGGCGATTCGATCCAGGTACAGATCCTGCTTCAGGTGCAGAAATACACACCGGCAGGTACGTACTTCAACCGCACCGAAATCGTCGCCATGCAGGACGGCGACGGCCGCGACCTGACGCAATACGACTACGACTCGACGCCGGATACCGATCCGGACAACGACCTCGAGAAAGACGACGTGATCGACGAACAGGGCCGCGTGGCCGGCATGGACGAAGACGACCACGACCCCGCACCGGTAGAAGTGGAGATCATTGACCTCGCCCTGCGCAAGACGACCGATCAGACCGAACCCGTGCTGTATCAGCAGGACGTGCTCTTCACCGTCACGGTCTTCAACCAGGGCTCGCGGGCCTTGCAGGACATCACCGTCATCGATCACGTGCCGCTGGGCTTCAAGCTCAGCCCCAACGACGCCAACGGCTGGGTCTATGATGCCAGTCAGGCTCAGGCTACCCTCACCGTGCCCGGCCTGCTGCAGCCCGGCGACTCGGTGGCCGTGCCCATCCTGCTGCGCGTGCAGGAAGGCGCCCAGCCCTACACCTTCGACAACATCGCCGAGATCCTGTCGGCCTTCGACGACGAAGGGCAGGACCGCACCGGCGACGACGTCGATTCCGACTGGGATGCCGACCCGGCCAACGACAATCTGACCGATAACGTCATTGACGAAGACGCCACCATCGGCGGCGACGAAGACGACCACGACATCGCCAACGTAGATGTCTTCGACCTTGCTTTGCGCAAAACGACGAGCATCACCACGCCCGTCACCGTCGGCGACGACGTGACCTTCAATATCGAGCTGTTCAACCAGGGCTCGGTGCCGGCGGCCAACGTCTCGCTCATAGACCATTTGCCGCAAGGCTTTGCCCTCAGTCCCAATGACGCCAATGGCTGGGTGGACAACGGCGATGGCACCGTCTCGGTGACCGTGCCCGCCGTCATCGCCCCGCAGAGCTCGCTGGTCGTGCCGCTCGTGCTGCGCGTACAGCCGGATGCCGAGGCGGGCGTCTTCGAGAACAATGCCGAGATCACGGGCGCCGAGGACGATGAGGGCAACGACCGAACCGCCTTCGACCTCGATTCGCACTACGACACCAATCCCGCCAACGACGCCTGGGTGGACAACGAGATCAATGACGACGGCGACTTCGACGAAGACGACCACGACAAGGCCTTCATCGAGGTAGAAATCATTGACCTTGCTTTGCGCAAAATCACCACCTACGAAGACATGGCGCCCGTCCGCATCGGCGACGACGTCCACTTTGCCTTCGAGCTGTTCAACCAGGGCTCGGTGGCTCTGTCCAACGTCGAGCTGGTGGACTACATCCCCGCCGGCTTCGAACTCAGCCCCGCTGATGGCAACGGCTGGACCCTGGCAGGCGACAAGGCCTACAACCTGATCGCCGGTCCGCTCATGCCGGGCGAGTCGGCTTCGATCGGCATCGTGCTGCGCGTCACGCCCGACGCCGCACCCGACAACCTGATCAACGGCGGCGAGCTGATTGCCGCCGAGGACGCCAGTGGCGCCGAGCGCCTCGACGACGACCGCGACAGCGAGGCCGACGAGATACTTGGCAACGACGTCTGGATCGACGACGAGATCGACCTGACGCCGCCCGCCGACGAGGACGACCACGACTTCGAAGGCGTGCCCGTGTTCGATCTTGCTTTGCGCAAAACGACGGCACAGACCGAGCCCGTGACCGTGGGCGACGACGTGACCTGGACGATCACCGTCTTCAACCAGGGCAACCTGACCGCCGAAAACATCGGCCTGATCGACTATTTGCCGGAAGGCTTTGCCCTCAGCCCCAATGACGCCAACGGCTGGACGGTTCAGGGCGACACGGCGGCCGTCGCCACGGTGGCCGGCCCCATCGCACCGGGCGACTCTGCCCAGATCCAGATCGTGCTGCGCGTTTTGGCGACAGCCGAAGCAGGCATCTGGTACAATGCCGCCGAAATCCGGTCGGCCCAGGAGGCGGGTGGCATCGACCGCACGGGCGATGACCTCGACTCGACGCCCGACGAGGAACCGGGCAACGACAATCTGACCGACGACGTCATCACCGGCAACGGCCTCAACGGCGCCGACGAAGACGATCACGACGTGGCGCCCGTCGAGGTAGAGATCATTGACCTCGCTTTGCGCAAAACGACCGACCATACCGCACCCGTAGAGGATGGCGACGACGTGATCTTCGAGATCGAGGTGGCCAACCAGGGCTCGGTGCCCATGTACCACATCGGCCTGATAGACCACTACCCGCCGGGCTTTGTGCTCAGCCCCAACGACGCCAATGGCTGGACCGACAACGGCGATGGCACGGCCTCGCTCACGCTGCCCGGGCCCATCATGCCGGGCGACCACTACACCGTGGGCATCGTGCTGCAAATGCCCGACAAGCTCGTGCTGGGCACCCTGCCCAACGTGGCCGAGATCGTCCACAGCGAGGATGCCGACGGCAACGACCGCACGCTCGACGACCGCGACAGCCAGGCCGATGCCGACCCGACCAACGACGCCTTCGTGGACAACGAGCTGAACGAGCAGCCGCCCATTGATGAAGACGATCACGACATCGCCACCGTCTTCGTGCAGGGCCACGACCTGGCGCTCGTCAAGAAGCTCGTGAGCACCGGCATCTTCGAGCAGGGCGACACGCTCGACTTCGAACTGACGGTGTACAACCAGGGCAACCTGACGGCCTACAACATCGTCGTGACCGACTATTTGCCGGCAGGCATGCATCTGGCCGATGCCGGCTGGACCGACAACGGCGGCCTGCTCACGCCCGTGGCGCCCCTCGCTGCGCTGGCGCCCGGCGACTCGGCCGTGTGGACGCTTGCGCTGAAGATTGATGACCTGTTCATGGAGGACACCCTGACCAACGTGGCCGAGATCAGCAGCTTCGAGGATGACGGCGGCAACCAGCCCGAAGACATCGACTCCACGCCCGACACCGATCCCGACAACGACACCGTGGGCGGCAACGATCTGACCGACAACACCAACGGCGATGAGGACGACCACGACATCGAAGGCATCGCCGTCAACCAGCGCTTCGATCTGGCCCTCATCAAGAAGCTGGCTACGGGCCAGCCGCAGCCGGTAGAGCCCGGCGACACGGTGCGCTTCACCATCGTGGTTTACAACCAGGGCACCCTCTTCGCCCACAACATCCGCATCAAGGATTACCTGCCGGCCGATCTGATTTTCGATCCGGCACTGAACACGGCCCTCATGACCAGCAACCCCTACGACTGGGCCGCCGATGCCACCTACACCATCCCCGGCCCCATGTACCCGGGCGATGCCGAATCGGTGGACATCATCCTCATCGTGGACAGCAACACCGACTCGACCAAGCTGATCAACAAGGCCGAGATCATGGCTGCCGACGACGATACCGACCCGAACAACACGCCGCCCGTGGATGAAGACTCGACGCCCGACGACGTGGACGACGACTTCGTGGGCGGCAACGACTTCATCCACAACGAAAACGGCGACGAAGACGACCACGACTTCGAGCCCATCATGCTCATCGAGCTGCCGCGTGGCAGCATCGCCGGCCTGGTGTGGTTCGACTGCGACGAAGACGGACAGCGCACGCCGGGCGAGCAACTGCTGGCCAACGTGCCCGTCACGCTTACCGGCACCGAAACCGATGGCGACCCCGTCAGCCTGAGCACGACGACCGGCGCCGACGGCGGCTACCTCTTCGACGAGCTGCTGCCCGGCACCTACACCGTCCACTTCGAGCTGCCGGCCGATCTGACCGACGTCATGTTCACCGCCTGGAACGTGGGCGACGACGCCACCGACAGCGATGCCGATCCGGCCACGGGCGACACCCACCTGGTAGCGCTCTTCGGCGATATCGTCACCGGCCTCGATGCCGGCATCAAGGATGCGGCGGCACCCCTCATCGTACCGGTCGATCCGCGCCTCGACAACCTGGCCGACGGCGACACGCTCACCGTAGCGTGCGGGCAAGAGCCGGTATTCGACGAGCAGGCCGTCGCCGCTACCGACAACATCACGCCGCAGGCAGACATTTTGATTGGCCTTTCGGCAAATACGACCCAGGCCGACAGCTGCGCCGCCGACGGCTACGTTTCCATCACCGAATGGACGTGGACGGCCACGGACAGTTGTGGCCATACCGCTACCTGGACGGTGTACGTGAAGGTCGTGGACACTACGCCGCCCGAGGTGGTGGCCGGCGTACCCGCCGAGCTGACGCTCGACTGCGGCAGCGATCTGCCCGCCGACGAACCGACGTTCAGCGACGCCTGCGATGCCGACCTGACGGTACTCGTCGGCTCGAGTATTGCGCCCGACGGCAACTGCGGCTACATCGTTTCGCGTAGCTGGAAGGCGGTGGACGACTGCGGCAACAGCACTACCGTGAACCAGACCATTTACCTGATTGACACCATTGCACCCGTCATCACACTCGATCATCCCGTGTACGGGCCGCTGGCCGATGGCGACACGCTCGTGGTCGAATGCGGCCAGTTGCCCGGCTTCGACATGAACAGCGTCGAGCTGAGCGACAACTGCTGCGACAGCTCTTCCGTCGAGTTTGTCGAGTACGTAACCAACGGGGACTGCCAGAGCGACGGCTATGCTTACCTGTTGCACTGCGGCTGGATTGCCGAAGACTGTTGCGGCAACACCTCCGAGCTGTTTCTCACCATCATCGTCGAAGACAATACGCCGCCCGAGCTGGTGGGTGTGCCCGCCGACCTCATCGCCCAGTGCGACGACATCCCGCCGGTGCCCGATGTGTTTGCCCTCGACAATTGCGACGACGACGTGGAGGTGACATTTGGCGAAAGCCAGACGGGTACCGGCTGCAACATGACCATCATCCGCACGTGGACGGCCACAGACGATTGTGGCAACCAGACCACAGCTACGCAGACCATTGTGCTGGCCGACAACACGCCGCCCGTGCTCGTGGGCGTGCCCGCTGATGCTACCTTCGAATGCGATGACGTGCCCGCGCCGCCCGACGTGACGGCCACGGACAACTGCGATGACGACGTAGAGGTGACGTTTGGCGAAAGCCAGACGGGCACTGACTGCAACAAGACCATCGTGCGCACCTGGACGGCCACGGACGACTGCGGCAACCAGACCACAGCGACGCAGACCATCACGCTGATTGACAATACGGCGCCGGTGCTGGCGGGCGTGCCCGACGACACCACCGTCGAGTGCGACGACATTCCGCCGGCAGCCGCGGTGACGGCTACCGACAACTGCGATGGCGACGTGCCCGTCCAGATGACGGAAAGCACGCAGCCGCTCGACGGATGCAGTTACTACATCCTGCGCACCTGGACGGCTACCGACGACTGCGGCAACACGGCCATGGCCCAGCAGACGCTGCTGGTGACCGACACCACGCCGCCCACCTTCGTCAATGCCCCGGCCGACCTGACCGTGGAGTGCGATGCCATTCCGGCCGTGCCCGACCTGACGGCCATCGACAACTGCGACGAAGACGTGACGGTGGAATTCCTCGAGTTCCCGCAGGATCCGGCCTGCATGTACCAGATCAAGCGCGTGTGGACGGCCACCGATGCCTGCGGCAACTTCAGCTCGCATACCCAGATCATCACCGTCAAGGATACCGAAGGACCGGTGATCACCACGGTTGATCCTGCGCTGGCCGGCTTGCAGCCCGGCGACACGCTCACCGCCGAATGCGACAACGTGCCCGTGCTGAGCGAAACCAGCGCCACGGCCGAAGACAACTGTTCGGAAGTGACCGACTTTGTCTTCCTCGAACAGGTGGTCGGTGGCGGCAACTGCCCCGACGACGGCTACCTCGTGCTCATGCGCTGCGGCTGGGAGGCTACGGATGCCTGCGGCAACACGTCCACCTTCTACATCTACGTCAAGGTGGTGGATACCACGCCGCCCCTCGTGATGGATGTGCCGGCCGATGTGACGGTGGAATGCGACGCCATCCCGCCCGCCGGCAGCGTGACCGTCATGGACAACTGCGACGACGAGGTGGAGGTGGCGTTTGCCGAAACGACCGAGCCGGGCGACTGCCCGCACAGCTACACCATCGTGCGCACCTGGACCGCCACCGACCATTGCGGCAACACTGCCACGGCCACACAGATCGTGACCGTCGAGGACACCACGCCGCCGACGCTCGAAGGCGTGCCGGCCGACCTGACGGTGAGCTGCAGTGCCATCCCGCCCGTGCCGACGGTGACAGCTGCCGACAACTGCGACAGCGCGCCCGAGATGACCTTTGCAGAAACGGCTACCGACGGCTGTCCGTACACCATCACGCGCACCTGGACGGCCACCGACGCCTGCGGCAATGTCACCCAGCTTTCGCAAACGATCACCGTAGTGGACGAGGTGGCGCCCGTGCTCGAAGGCGTACCGGCCGACCTGACGGTGGACTGCGACGCCATCCCCTCGGTGCCGACGGTGACGGCCACCGACAATTGCGACGATGCGGTGGAGGTGGCCTTTGCCGAAACGACGGAGCCGGGCGACTGCCCGCACAGCTACACCATCGTGCGCACGTGGACGGCCACCGACTGGTGTGGCAATGTCACCCAGCTTTCGCAAAACATCACCGTGGTGGACGACGAAGCGCCCGTGCTGGCCGGCCTGCCCGACGACCTTACGGTAGAGTGCAGCCAGCTTCCGGCACCTGCCGACGTGACGGCTACCGACAACTGCGACGATGCCGTGGTGGTCGAGCTGACCGAGACGCAGACGGACGGATGCCCGTTCACCCTCACGCGTACGTGGACGGCCACCGACGCCTGCGGCAACCAGACCACGGCCACGCAGACCATCTACGTGTATGACGATACGCCGCCGGTCTTCCTCGACGATCCGGCCGACATCACGGTCAATTGCGGCGAGGTGCCCGAGCCGCAGGACTGCATCGCTACGGACAACTGCACCGACAGCGTGGCCGTGACCTTCGTCGAGCTGATGGAGCCCATGGACGAGTGCACCTACCAGATCAAGCGCCTGTGGGAAGCAGAAGACGAATGCGGCAATACGGCCGTGGTGGATCAGCTCATCACCGTGATTGACAGTGAAGCGCCCGTGATCGAATTCACCCATCCGCTGCTGGCGGGCGCCGAGGACGGCGACGAGGTGTTCATCGAGTGCGACGAGCTGGTCGTGTTCAGCGCTGCCGATGCTGCGGCCACTGACAACTGCGATCCCGATCCGCAGGTCGAATTCATTGAGACCGGTGCAGTGACCGGCGATTGTGCCACCGACGGCTTCCTCACTTCGCTGACCTGCACCTGGGCGGCCACTGATGCCTGCGGCAATGCCGACAGCATCACGCTCATCATCACCATCGTGGATACGAAGGCGCCCGAGTTCGTCTCGGTGCCGGCCGACCTGACGGTGGAATGCGGCGCGCCGCTGCCTGCCCTCGAGCAGCCCGAAGCCTTCGACGGCTGTGGCGAGGTGAGCTACAGCGTGGACAGCACCATCGTGACGGGCAACTGCCCGAACAACTACCAGATCATCCGCACCTGGACGGCTACCGACGCCTGTGGCAACAGCGCCACGGCACAGCAGGTGATTACGGTGCAGGACACGCAAGCGCCCCTGCTCGGCACGCCACCGGCCGACCTCACCGTCGACCTGACGGCGGGCGAAACGGTGCCGCCTGCCACCGCACTCACGGCTACCGACGCCTGTGATGGCGACGTGCAGGTGGAATTTGCGGAAGCGGAATATCCGGACGACTGCTTCTACGTGCTGCAACGCACCTGGTCGGCAGTGGATGCCTGTGGCAACTACGCCTCGGTGACGCAGACCATTACCGTACTGCAAGGCCTCGAGCCCGTCGGGGTGACCGTGACGCCCGATAGCTGCGACGCGCAGACGGGTACGGCGGCCTTCACACCGGAGACCTACACTTACCTGTGGCCCGACCTCGTGGAGGGTGCCGCGCGCAACGACCTGGGGGCAGGTACTTATGAAGTGACTGTCACCAATGGCGTGTGCGAGACGGTTGTCGCCATCGAGATAGGCAATGACTGTCAGGTGGCGGATTGTCCCGACCTGCTGCCTGCCGAAGACGCCATAGAAGCTGCGATCGATACGGCCGGCTACTGCCTGCCCGTACCGTTCGACATGATCGGCAACTATGAGGTGTACCGCGATGGCGCTCCGGTAGCGCTGACCGACCTGGCACCATGCAACATGGATACGGCCGTGTTCTACAGCTATGCGCTGCTGCCCAACCAGGGTACTGCCGGGCCATATCAGGTGCAGTGGACCATTGACGGTCAGGTGTTCGAGACTACGGTCAACGACATGGACGAGCTGGCAAGCTGGATGAACAGCACGGACGCTACGTCCATGTGGATGCACAATGCCGCGAGCTTCGGCCTCATGGGCGGCGATCCTGCCGTGCCCTACGGCAACCTCGAAGTGGTGCATGTGCCCACGCAGGTGCCCACAACCCTCCAGCCCAACTTCGTCTTCGTGCCGCTGGGCACCGAGCTGACGGTCGTGGGCGAGGGCGTGCATGAGCTCGTGCTGGCTCAGACGGCCACGGGTTGCGCCGACACCATGTTGCTCAACTTCGTGGTAAACGCAGCGCCGCCCCTGCCGGACGACATCCTGGCCGACGAGTTCATTGCTTTCTCGTTCAACTGCGATGTGGCTGCGGCCGAGTACTGCCTCGACATCCCGTATGTGGACATGGGCGGCTACGAGCTCTACCTCAACGGCCAGCCGTTCAGTGGGGCACTCGAGGGCTGCGATTACCGGTTGCAGGCCACCTACACGTGGGCCAACGTGCCCGGCCAGGGGGTCGAAGGGCCCTACGAGGTGCAGTGGACCGTCAACGGCCAGACCTTCAGCGGTACCTTCCAGACGATGGACGAGCTGGTGGCCCTGATGAATCTGTGGGATCCGGCCGGAGCATGGACGCTCGAACCGGCTACGCAGGGCATCATAGGAGGCGCGGTGGGCACTGCCTACTCGGCCCTGACGATCGTGCAACTGGCCACCGGCGCCGAGGCCGTGCTCGAGAAGAGCACCGTCAATCTGCCTCAGGGCACGCGCATCACCTTCGCCCAGGGCATGAACCAGCTCGTGGTGCGTCGCCTGGCCGACGGCCTGACCGACACGCTGACGGCTGCCGTGGCCTGTACGACGCCGGAGTTCCTGGCAACCTATACCTACGTCGGGCGCGTCGATACCCTTTGCTTCGATACTTCCCAGCTGATGGGTGCGCTGGTCAGCATCACCAATATGTGCGAGTACCAGAGCGACTTCAGTGCCGAGTTCGATTGGCTCGAAGGTACCAACTGCGTGGTCTGCACGGGCATGACGCCGGGCAATGATCAGGCCTGTTTCGTGTTGTGCGACGAGTACGGCATCTGCGACACGGTCTATCTGCAGGTCGAGGTGCGCGACGAATCGCAGGTGGCCCCCACGGCCGCGGCCGACACGCTGACTACCGTGCGCAACCTGCCGGCCACGCTCGACCTGCTGGCCAACGACATCCGACCGGCAGGCACACAGCAGCTCACCATCGTGACGCAGCCCAACCACGGTACGGCCATTGTCAACCCGGATGGTACGGTGACCTACACGCCTGCCGAGGACTACTGCGACAATGGCGACTACGACGTGTTCGTGTACCAGATCTGCAACGACTACGGCTGCGATGCGACGGTCGTTTACGTGCGCGTGCTGTGCGACGAGGTGGTCATCTACACCGGCTTCTCGCCAAACGGCGACGGAGTGAACGACACCTTCCGCATCGAAGGCCTCGAACGCTTCCAGACGCGCCGCCTGTCCATCTTCAACCGTTGGGGTACACTCGTGTACTTCAACGAAAACTACGACAACACCTGGACAGGCAAGTGGCAGGGCAGGGATTTGCCGGATGGCACCTACTTCTACCTGCTCGAGCTGGATGGCGGACGCGTGCTTTCAGGCTACTTGCAGATCAACAGATGATGAGATAAAAAACGAAGCAGTTCGGGATGCTTGCATCCCGAACTGCCCTCACTTGCAATGTGCAAACGTTGGAGGTTTTCCAAAACCACTTTGTGCTTGGTATAGAGGCTTTTTGAGCCAAGGAATAACTTGGGGAGTTTGATTGTGGAGCAGGTTCGGCGTTCGTCCGGATCTGCTCTTTTTTGGTAGTGTCCCCGATTATACTCAATGCAATTCGGTTCGGGAATTATTGACGATAGTCAATGGACGATTTTTTCCGAGATGGAGAGAGGAGAGATGGAGTGAGGGAGTGACCGACCGCGCAAACTGCGTTCAAGCTGCGCTTTCTGCGGCCGAAGGCTGCGGTTTTTGGTTGAGGAACCGAGGAATCGAAGAACCGAGGATTTGACAAAAAACTGATAATCAACAATAAAA
>WFYJ01000251.1 GCA_015490175.1 Saprospiraceae bacterium
AAAGTTTAAAGTTTTTATTGCTGATTATAAGCATTTTGTCAAATGCTCGATTCTTCGGTTCCTCAGTCATTGAAACCGCAGCCTTCGGCCGCAGAGGGACGCAGTTTGAGCGCAGTTTTTGCCCTGTTGTTGAGGGTTGAGCGTGTAGCGTTGAGGGTTTACAACTCTGTGAAAATCAGTGCGTGCTCAGTGGCGCTCTGTGTAACTGGATGATTTTCAGTCTTTTTCAGAAGGCTCTTGAATCAAATGCTCGATTCTTCGGTTCCTCGGTTCCTCAGTCATTGAAATCCCGCTTTTCCGCGTATGCGTCTGTGCGCCCCATCGAGATCCCTGGGTGATGTCTCACCTCCAAATCCTCACTCCTCGACCGGACCCTGACTTACGACGGCTTCGGCAGCGACGGACTCGTTTTTGCGATAGGAGCTGAAGAAGGCGCGCAGCCGCATCTCGAGCACGCCGCGTATGGCTTCCTTGACGATGCCTTTGCTCATCTTGGATTGTCCTTCGACGCGGTCGGTGAAGGTAATGGGAATTTCGAGCAGGCGGAAGCCCAGTTGCCTTGCGGCAAATTTCATTTCGATCTGGAAGGCATAGCCGATGAAGCGGATCTTGTCGAGGTCGAGCGTCTGGAGCACTTCGCGCCGGTAACAGATGAAGCCGGCGGTGGGATCCTTGACGGGCATGCCGGTGAAGAGACGCACGTAGAGCGAGACGCCTTTCGACAGCAGGATGCGGTCGGCAGGCCAGTTGACCAGCTTGCCGCCGCGCACGTAGCGGCTGCCGATGGCCACGTCGGCCAGGCCGGTCGCTACCGCTTTGCGCAGGCGCAGCAGATCGCGCGGGTCGTGTGAGAAGTCGCAATCCATCTCGAAGAGGTACTCGTAGCCGCGTTCGAGCCCCCAGCGGAAACCGGTGATGTAGGCAGTGCCCAGCCCCAGCTTGCCCGGTCGCTCGATGAGAAAGAGCGAGGAAGGGTATTCGCGTTGCAAGTCCCGGACGATGGCCGCCGTACCGTCGGGCGAGCCGTCGTCAATGATGAGCACGTGGAACGGATGTGGCAGCGCATGTACGGCATGGATCATCCGCGCCACGTTTTCGGCTTCGTTGTAGGTCGGTATGATGACGAGGCTGTCGCTCAAGGTCTGGCCGTTTTTGGTATGTACGTGGTTTTCGGGTAGTCGTTGCCCAACTGTTGGCCGGGCGGTAAAATTAGGCGCTGCGCCATATATACTCGAATCAAAGTGGTTTTTGGGAAATCCTGTTGCAATGGTTGAGGGTGTAGCGTTGAGGGTTTAGAGTTTAAAGTTTAAAGTTTTTCTTTTTGTCTATCAGTGTTTTATAAAATACTCGGTTCTTCGGTTCCTCGGTTCCTCAGTTCCTCACTCATTGAAACCGCAGCCTTCGGCCGCAGAGGGACGCAGTTTGAACGCAGTTTTTGACCAGGTTGAGGTTTGAGCGTGTAGCGTTGAGTGTTTTTTGCCCTGAGTATCGGTTGTTTGGTTCAAATTCTCGGTTCCTCAGTTCCTCACTCATTGCAACCGCAGCCTTCGGCCGCAGAGGGACGCAGTTTGAGCGCAGCTTTTGATCAGGTTGAGCGTTGAGGGTTGAGCGTTTAGGGTTTGAGGCCCCTGAAAAAACCCCAAATCTCACGCAACAGCTTGTCCCGACGCCAGTCGGGGACGCAACAGCTTGTTTCCGGCGAGCCGGAAGACGCAACGATTCGCAATGTGTTTTTGATTTTAAATCAATATGTTATCTATAGTGGACACGCGTCACGCGTTACGTTGTCACGCTGTCACGGGCTTTTTTCAGTAGGCTCGGGTTTAAAGTTTTTGCATTGGCTATCAGTATTTTGTCAAATCTTCGATTCCTCGGTTCCTCGGTTCCTCACTCATTGAAACCGCAGCCTTCGGCTGCAGACGGACGCAGTTTGAGCGCATCTTTTCCAATTCTGTGAAACTCAGTGCCTTCTCTGTGGATACTCTGTGTCACTGAATAATTTTCGATCCCCGATCCCTCCAAAAAACTGCCCATCGCCGGCGCCCCAAACTAAAAATCACTCATCAATCGCCGTGCCCGTCGGCCCATTTTGTCCTGCATGCGCGTGCCGTCGAGGTAGTTGGTGCCCTCAATTTCGTTGGGGCTGTTGCGATACAGCTCCACTTCCCAGCGCGGATTGTTGACCTCGCCGCGTGCCGTCGAGTGCAACAATCTGAAGTCGCCGCCGGCAAGTGAGGGGTTGTAAAACAAAAATTTAACGTTGGTCTGGCCGGTGCGCGGCAGGTAGTTGTAGGTCCAGATTTCGTAGGGGGGCGCATCGGGCTCGTCCTCGACGGTGACGATGTCGTCGGGTGCGCCGTATTTGATGAATACGTAGCCGCGGTCGGTTTCGAAGCCGTAGCCAAAGCCCGAGCGAAACTTGCGATCGACGGCGCGGGCCACCTCCATGAATGCCTGCCAGGCCGCTTCAGGCTTGTTGGGGCTGCGCCTGGCCCAGTAGTGGAACAGGAAGAGGCGCTGGGCCTCGAGTTTGCCTTCGCGCAGGATGGTGTTGAGCAGCTCACCCTCGTGGTCGTTCACCAGCGGCGCAATGGCCTTGAGGCTGTATCGCAGCTCGGCCGAGTCGAGCCGGGCCACGAACTCGTCCTGCAGCGGCATGGTGGCCAGCGAGTCGCGGCTGATGTCGAGCCAGGGATTGGCGCGCCGAAAGACGACGCTTTTTTGCGAAAGCAACTCCTTGTCGGCGCTGCGCACCTCCACCTCGAGGCGGTATTTGCCGGAAGGCAACTTGCTGATGTCGGCCTGCATGAGCACAGGCACCACCGGCGCAGGCTCTTTCTTCCTGTGTCCGATCATGACGGCCCTGGCGGTGCCGTCGGGCAGCAGGGCCTGCACGCGCCAGGTGAGCACGAAGGGTCCGTCGAGGACGCGGTCGCTGTGGTAGATCTCGTTGTAGAAGATCAGCCGGCTGGTGTTTCTGGGGTAGAAGTCGAACGGCAGGGGTTCCATGAAGAAGCCGTTCTTGACGAAGGGGCCGCGCTCGGCGGCGGGGTGGAAAGCCTGCAGCAGTTGCACGTCGGATTGGCTGATCCGGCTTTCGCCAAAATGGCAACGGATGGGGCCTGACCATGCGGCGGTGTTTGCGGGATCGGCCGCGTCGGTTACCTGCACCTCGAGCCGGTAGTCGCCCTCGGGAATGGCGAAACGCCACTGCTGGATGAAATGCACCGGCCGGGGGCTCACCGGACTCTTCAGTTCCACCTTTTCGGCAATGAGGTAGCGGCCCTCGTGTTGCAGCAAGAGCCGGACGCGGGCGCGCGCCTGCAGGCTGTCGGCGCCGATGGTGTCGAAGGTGATGGTGCTGCCCACGATGTGCAGGTTGAGCTCGAGGATGCCGCCCCCTTCGGGATGCCGGAACAGTACAGGTTGAATGGATGCGTCGAGCGCAAATGCGGCGAGTGGTCCCAACCAGATGGCGAGCAGGCAACATAACCGGTTCATCGGCAGGCTTTTCAATGGTAACAAGTGGCACCCTGAACGGATCAGTGGCAAGATGCTGTTTTTCGCGCTGCCATGCCAGTTGGAGCGGCCTGCGCGTTGTCGGTTGGTGGACGCTTGCCACCTTTCGGGGGGCCTTGAACAGATGATCGCGCATCCCGAAGATGAACCGGCTGCAAAAAGGTGTTGCGTGCAGGGTTGAGGGTTGAGCGTGTAGCGTTGAGTGTTTTTTGCCCTGAGTATCGGTTGTTTGGTTCAAATCTTCGATTCCTCGGTTTCTCGGTTCCTCAGCCAAAAACCGCAGCCTTCGGCCGCAGAGGGACGCAGTTTGAACGCAGTTTTTGACCAGGTTGAGGGTTGAGCGTGTAGGGTTGAGGGTTTACAACTCTGTGAAAATCAGTGCGTGCTCAGTGGCGCTCTGTGTAACTGGATGATTTTCAGTCTTTTTCGGAAGGCTCTTGAATCAAATGCTCGATTCTTCGGTTCTTCGAATCCTCATCCATTGAAACCGCAGCCTACGGGCGCAGAAAACGCAGTTTGAAATCAGTCAATCGGGGACGCTACCATTCGGGGTACCATTCGGGGTACAGGAAGGGGATGCAGGCCATGACCACGGGCTGCACGTAGAGTGTGGTGCGCGTGATGGCTCCCTTGCTGAGCAGGCCGATGGCGCCGCCCTTGTGTTTGCTGTGGCTTTCGCCAAAAAGGGCATCCATGATCTGGCCCAGCTCTTGCCCGGCGCGCAGCGCTTCCACCACGGGCAGTGGCAGCGGGAAGGCGGCCGAGCGGGCACGGGCCATGCGTTTTGCGGAAGCGATGACGACCCAGGCGAAGGCCTCCATCAGCCTGCCCGACGGCTGGACACCTCCCTCGATGCCTACCCAGTAGTCGGCATCGGCGACGCGTTTTTTGGCGGCAGCCACGCGGTTCAGGGCGCCCTGCAGCGTCTCTTCGTCGGTCATCGGCTGGTCGGCCACGCCGCTGGGCACGGCGATGCCCCTCACCTGAGGCTGCCGGCCAAAGGCCATGCGGAAGCCTTCTGCCGCGGCGCGCAGCTTGACGGGATTGTGCGAGGCAACGACGACTTTCATTGGACGGGTGCTTCGGGTGGCGTGGTCGTTTCTTCGCGGTGGCGTTCCAGCAAGAGCTTGTAGTGGGCACTGTGTACCTGCATGGTCATCGTCAGCAGGCTGTCCTGTATGCTGACGAGCTGGCAGCGGACGTTCAGGCCGGGCAGTTGCTGTTCGAGCATCTGCCCTTCGAGGGTCCAGGTGCCTCGCTGGCGCACGCCGGTGAGGTTGGTGTAGAGGGTGCCGTCGGGCAGGAATTCGATGTAGGCGCCATCGAGGCGGTTGGTGGGGCGGTTCTGGAAAATGGCTTCGCGCACGTCCCAGCGCCCTGTGAGCTGCTCCCGCAGGTCATTGTTTTCCTGGCTCGTGTCGGAGCCACAACCGTTACCGCCAACCCACAGGGCGAGGGAAAGCAGGAAGACCAAGGCAGGTGTTTGTTTCATCATGTCTTCGTGTAGCCAGATAGTATGCAATCGATTGCCGAGTCAAAGGTAAGAGTTGCGCGCGATTAGGATGCCGTTTGCACAAAGACTTGTATGTTCGCCGGGTGGGCCGCCGGCGCGGCGGTGTTGAGATCTCAACATCCGCGCAGCTTGTTCCGATTTTTCGGTACAGCGCGGTCTCAACATCGAACGAAGTGAAGCCTGTTCCTGTATCCGGGGCAGGCTCCGACTCGTCGGGATCTCAACCACCAAACAAACCATCACGACATGCGCGCAGTCATCCTTGAAGCCATCGGAAAGCCGCCACGAGTCGCCGACATGCCCGAGCCGCAGCCGCATACGGGCCAGGTCGTTGTCGAGCTGAAGGCGGCGGCGCTCAATCACCGCGACGTGTGGATCATGCAGGGCAAGTATCCGGGCATCCGTACGGGCACCATCCTGGGCTCCGACGGTGCCGGCATCGTGGACGGGCGGCCCGTGCTCATCAACCCTTCGCTCAACTGGGGCGACGATCCGCGCGTGCAGGGGCCCGACTACGAGATCCTGGGCATGCCGCGCCACGGCACCTTTGCCGAGCGCGTGGCCATCGAGTCGCGGCAGGTGGTGGACATGCCGGGCCATCTGACGTTCGAGCAGGCAGCGGCCTTGCCACTGGCAGGCCTCACGGCCTGGCGCGCCCTCTTCACCAAGGGGCAGCCCCGCCACAACGACCGCATCCTCATTTCGGGGGTGGGGGGCGGCGTGGCGCTCATGGCCTGCCAGTTTGCGCTGGCGGCCGGCTACGAGGTGTGGGTCACTTCGGGCCACGATGCCAAGATCGAAAAGGCCTGTGCGCTGGGGGCCCGTGGCGGCGTCAACTACCGCACCGACGACTGGCACAAGGAGTTGCAAAAGCGCGCCGGCCATTTCGACCTGATCATCGACAGCGCAGGCGGCGCCGGCTTCGGCCGCCTGGCCACGCTCGTGGCGCCGGCAGGGCGCATCGTCATCTACGGCGGCACGCTGGGCACTATCGAGGGGCTCAGTCCGCAGCTCCTCTTCTGGCGCCAGGCCACCATCCTGGGCACCACCATGGGCACCTCGCAGGAGTTTGCGGCCATGGTGGCGTTTGTGGGCAAGCATCGGCTCGTGCCCGTGGTCGATTCGGTCTGGTCGCTCGAAGAGGCGCCCGGCGCGTTCGAGCGGATGGCCCGGGGCGAGCAGTTTGGCAAGATCGTGCTCAAAGTGTGAGGGAATGAGACGGTTGATCGTCTATCGTTCATCGTCCGAACGGCAAACCGCAGCCTTCGGGCGCAGTGCTGACGCAGTTTGCGCAGCCGGTCACTCCTTCGCTCTGTCACTCATTCTCTCCTCACTCCTCAATATCCATTGTCAAAAATTCCCGGACAGGCAGACGACGCACGGTGTACGTCGCTACTGTCGGACGCACTGCCGTGCAGACGCACTGCCGTGCGTCACTACTCCGTTACGCTGTCGCTCCATCACTCAGATTGACCATTCATGAAACGCATCGGACTGCTCTCGGATACTCATGGCTTTCTGGACACGCGCATCGAGCGCTATTTTGCCGAATGCGACGAGGTATGGCATGCCGGCGACATCGGCAGCGAGGCTGTGGCCGACTGGCTGGAGGCGTTCAAGCCATTGCGTGCGGTGCACGGCAACATCGACGGGCCGGCGCTGCGGCAGCGCTATCCCGAAGATCAGCGTTTCGAATGCGAGGGGCTGCAGGTGTGGATCACCCACATCGGTGGCTATCCGGGGCGCTATGCCCGGCGCGTGCGCACCTTGCTTCCGCAGTATCGGCCCGATCTGTTCATCTGCGGGCATTCGCATATCCTCAAGGTGATGCCCGACAAGCGGCACGGGCTGTTGCACCTCAACCCGGGTGCCTGTGGCCGCGAGGGCTTTCACAAGGTGAAAACGCTGCTGCGCTTCACCTGCGCCGAGGGACAGGTGAAGGACCTCGAGGTCATCGAGCTCGGGCCGCGCGGCAGCGGTGCGTCGTTGGTGTGACGCCCTACAGAATCACCGTGAGGTCCACGATGAGGATGTGATCGGGGCAGGTTTTCCCTTTCATATCGCCTGGTTTGTATTCGTCACCAGGGCGAGTGCGTTCCTCAGTGAAAGGGGGGATGGGGCGAAAACCCGAAAGAATTTCGGATGTCGCGTGGTCCGTGTTTTTCAGAAGGTAAATCGGGAAAGCGAAGGGGGGCGCCTTTTTTCAATTTTCGGCGCAATCGGTTCGGTGCAATAATGAAGCGGCCTTTGCTTCAAATCCATTGCTGCGGGCGGGAAAAGTGACAGGGATCCCAATGGACAGAGGTGTACTGGAATAGATGATCGCGCATCCCCGAAAACGAGTCGGGTAAAAAAAGGTGTAGCGGGTTGGGCTTAGAGTTTAGGGTTTAGAGTTTAAAGTTTAATGTTTTTCCTATTGATTATCAGGATTTGTCAAATCCTCGGTTCCTCATCCATTGCAACCGCCGCCTTCGGCCGCAGCAAACGCAGTTTGAAATCAGTTGATCGGGGACACGACCTTCTGCACAAAAAAAAAACCGACCCTGTCGGGCCGGTCGGAAATCAGTTGGTTTTGTCAACCGTAGCTATGAATGCAGATTCTTGAAGTCAGTGTGTTTGGTGTGTCTCCGCGCCCACGAACTCGGTCAGCGAGGCGGGGATGCGGTCGTTGCGTCCGTTGACGGCGCCGTGGAGGTCGTCCCATACGGGGGCCAGGTGGAGCGCATTGAGGTAGGCCTTGACCGAGGCGACCACGATGTCGGTATCGAGGCCGAAGCCGTTGTAGGTGCGGCCGTCGTGCTCGACGCGCACGTGTACCTG
Source organism: Saprospiraceae bacterium (assembly GCA_015490175.1). Lineage (GTDB taxonomy): Bacteria > Bacteroidota > Bacteroidia > Chitinophagales > Saprospiraceae > WFYJ01. The sequence goes on from WFYJ01000251.1 coordinate 7,853, forward strand.
TGCGGTGTCGTAGCTGCCATTGGTGATCGACTGGACGAGGTATTCCTCGAGATGGATCTTTTTGTTGAGGATGCGGTCCACGGCGCGGTAGGCGGCATTGACGGGGCCGTTGCCCGTCTCGCTGGCGCGGTAAACCAGTCCGTTATACTCGATTTCGACGGTGGCGACGGGGTGGAGCGGCTTGCCGCACAGGATCTGCAGGCGCCGGATGGTGGCCTTGGAGATGCGGGCCTGGCTGCCCTCCATCATCTCGCGCAGGTCGTCGTCGGTGATGTCTTTTTTGCCGTCGGCCAGCAGGAGGAATTTGGCGTAAGCCTGTTCAAGGGCCTTGCGGTCGAGCTGATAGCCCAGCCGCCGCAGGTGGTGGTTGAGAGCGGCCTTGCCCGAGCGCGCCGTGAGGATGATGCTCGACTGGGGGATGCCCACGTCTTCGGGTGCGATGATCTCGTAGTTCTCGCGGTGCTTGAGCACGCCATCCTGGTGGATGCCCGACGAGTGGGCGAAGGCGTTGCGGCCCACGATGGCCTTGTTGGGCTGCACGGGCATGCGCATCATGCGCGAGACGAGCTGGCTTACGGCGTAGATCTTCTGACTCTGGATGCCGGTATGGAAGCCCAGGTGTTTGTGCGTTTTAAGGATCATGGCCACCTCTTCGAGCGAGGTGTTGCCGGCGCGCTCGCCGATGCCGTTGATCGTGACCTCCACCTGACGGGCACCGTTCATGATGCCTGCGATGGTGTTGGCCGTGGCCATGCCCAGGTCGTTGTGACAGTGGCACGAGATGATGGCCTTGTCTATGTTGGGCACGTGCTCGACGAGGTAGCGGATCTTGGCGCCGTACATTTCGGGCAGGCAGTAGCCCGTCGTGTCGGGGATGTTGACCACGGTGGCGCCGGCGGCGATGACGCGCTCGATCATGCGCGCCAGAAACTCGTTGTCGGCGCGGCCGGCATCTTCGGCGTAGAACTCGACCTCGTCCACGAAGCGGCGCGCGAAGCGCACAGCGGCTTCGGCCCGTTCGAGAATCTCCTCCCGCGTCGAGTTGAATTTGTACTTGATGTGGTAATCGGAGGCCCCGATGCCGGTGTGGATGCGCTTGCGGCGGGCGTGTTGGAGGGCTTCGGCGGCCACCTCGATGTCGCGCTCGACGGCTCGCGTCAGGGCGCAAATGACCGGTTCGGTGACCGCTTTGGAGATGGCCACGACCGACTGGAAGTCGCCCGGACTGGAAACGGGGAATCCGGCTTCGATGATGTCCACGCCGAGGGCTTCGAGCTGGCGGGCCACCACGACCTTCTCTTCGGTGTTGAGCTGGCAGCCGGGCACCTGTTCGCCGTCGCGCAGCGTGGTGTCGAAGATGAATATCTTTTCGCTCATGGCTGAATGATTTTCAGTGAAAAAATCAGGCGTGTCCCATCACCATCTGTCGGACCGCATCGGCTACGAGCGTGCCGGCCCGGCGTGTGCCGACGATTTTGCCGGAAGGCGTGTCTTCGGACGCCAGGTCGGGCGTGCGCCAGCCGTCGGCCAGGAACTGCGACACGGCTGCCACGACGGCCTCGGCTTCTTCGGTCCAGCCAAACGACTGCTCGAGCATGAGGGCAGCCGAAAGGATCGTGGCCAGCGGATTGGCGCGGTCGGTGCCGGCGATGTCGGGTGCCGAGCCATGCACGGGTTCGTACAGTCCCACTTTGGCGCCGGTCGAGGCCGAGGGCAACATGCCGAGCGAGCCGGTGAGCTGGGCGGCCTCGTCGGTCAGGATATCGCCGAAGAGGTTGCCGGTGACGACCACGTCGAACTGCCGGGGATTGCGGATGAGCTGCATGGCGGCGTTGTCGACGTACATGTGATGCAGCGCCACGTCGGGATAGGCGCGCGCCACCTCTTCCACGGTTTCGCGCCACAGGCGGCTGGTCTCCAGCACGTTGGCCTTGTCGATCGAGTGGACCACCCTGCGGCGTCGGCCTGCCGCCTCGAAAGCCATGCGGGCGATGCGGCGCACCTCCTCGCGCGAATAGGTCATGGTGTCCCGGGCGCGCGTGTCGGCTTCGTCGCGGCCGCGCGGCTCGCCGAAGTAGATGCCGCCCGTCAGCTCGCGGAAGAAGAGGATATCGGTGCCGCGGATCACTTCGGGCTTGAGCGTCGAGGCGTCGAGCAGCTCGTCGAACAAGCGCACGGGGCGCAGATTGGCGAAGAGCGCCAGCGCTTTGCGCAAACGCAGCAGTCCCTGCTCGGGACGAACGGGCAGGGTGGGATCGGCCTCGTAGCGCGGATGCCCCACGGCGCCCAGCAGAATGGCATCGGCGCGGCGGCAGGCTTCGAGGGTGGCCTCGGGTAGCGGATCGCCCGTGGCTGCTATGGCCGCATGGCCGATGAGCTGTTCTTCGAAGCTGAGGCTGCGATCGAAGGTGGCGGCCACGGCTTCGAGCACCTTTCGGGCCTCGGCAACGACCTCAGGGCCGATGCCGTCGCCGGGCAGCAAGACGATATGTCGGTTGGTTGGCATTGGGCGTTTGCAGTTTTGGATACAGGGTTTGGAGTTTAAGGTTTAGAGTTTAAAGTTTTTATCGTTGACTATCAGTTGTTTGTCAAATTCTCGATTCCTCGGTTCCTCATTCATCGAAACCGCAGCCTTCGGCCGCAGAAAACGCAGTTTGCACGCAGTTTTTGACCTGGTTGAGGGTTGAGGGTTGAGAGTTTAAAGTTTTTCTTATTGATTATCAGAATTTTGTCAAATCCTCGGTTCCTCGGTTCCTCAGTTCCTCAAATCCTCAGTCCTTTCTCCCACGCTTCAATGGCTTCGCGGCGCGAGCGGATGTAGTCGATGTCGTCGTAGCCGTTGAGCAAGCAAAGTTTCTTGTAGGGATCGATGTCGAAGGTGACGGATTCGTCGAGGGCGGGGATGTGGAGCGACTGGTTTTCCAGATCCACGAGGATTTCGGTTGCGGGATCGGCCTCGATTTGCCGGAAGAGGCGCTGGAGCAGCTCTTCGCTCACCTGCAGGGGCAACAAGCCGTTGTTGAGGGCGTTGCCGCGGAAGATGTCGGCGAAGAAGCTCGAAATGACCACTTTGATGCCGTAGTCGGCCAGCGCCCAGGCGGCATGCTCGCGGCTCGAGCCACAGCCGAAGTTGCGGCCGGCCACCAGGGCCTTCGCACCGGCATAGCGCGGGTCGTTGAGCGGAAAGTCGGGCACGGGACTGCCGTCGGGCAGATAGCGCCAGTCGGCAAACAGGTTGTCGCCGAAGCCCGCACGCGTGGTGGCTTTCAGGAAACGCGCCGGGATGATCTGGTCGGTGTCCACGTTCTCGACCGGCAAGGGTATGCATGTGGTGCGGATCATGTTTTTTTCTTTTGGCTCGTGGTCGGCCATCGCCTATATGGTTGCAAGTGCTGCTGATTCGAGCAGTTTGCGCACGTCGGTCACCTTGCCCGTGACGGCGGCGGCGGCAGCCATGAGGGGGCTGGCCAGCAGGGTGCGGGCGCCGGGGCCCTGACGCCCTTCGAAGTTGCGGTTGGAGGTGCTGATGCAGTATTTGCCGGAAGGCACCTTGTCTTCGTTCATGGCCAGGCAGGCCGAGCAGCCGGGCTGGCGCAACTGGAACCCCGCCGCCTCGAAAATTCTGTCGAGACCTTCGGCGCGGGCCTGGGCTTCCACCTGCTTCGAGCCGGGCACGACCCAGACGGTGACGCCCGGGGCTTTTTTGCGGCCCTGGACGAGGGAAGCCACGGCACGCAGATCTTCGATGCGCGAGTTGGTGCACGAACCGATGAAGACGTAATCCACGGGCTGCCCTTCGAGGGGCTTGCCGGGCTCGATGCCCATGTATTCGAGTGCGCGGGCTTCGGTGGCGTCGGCGGGGTGGGGCACCGGCCGGCTGATGCCGATGGCCATGCCCGGGTTGGTGCCGTAGGTGATCATGGGTTCGATGTCGTGGGCGTCGAAGACGTGCACGGCATCGTAGGCAGCGCCCTCGTCGGTGGGCAGGCGGCGCCAGCGGGCCACGGCTTCGTCCCATGCTTTGCCTCGGGGGGCAAAAGGCCGGCCGTAAAGGTATTCGAAGGTGGTGTCGTCGGGAGCGATCATGCCGCCGCGCGCGCCCATCTCGATGCTCATGTTGCAGATGGTCATGCGGCCTTCCATCGAGAGGCTGCGAATGGCGCTGCCTGCGTATTCGACGAAATGTTGCGTGCCGCCCGAGGTGGTCAGCTTCGAGATGATGTAGAGGATGATGTCTTTGGCGGTGACGCCCTTGCGCAAGGTGCCGTTCACCTCGATGCGCATGCTGCGAGGCTTGTGCTGCAGCAGGCACTGGGTGGCGAGCACCTGGGCCACCTGGCTGGTACCGATGCCGAAGGCGATGGCGCCAAAGGCGCCGTGCGTGCTGGTGTGGCTGTCGCCGCAGACGATGGTCCTGCCCGGCTGGGTGATGCCCAGCTCGGGCCCGATGACGTGGACGATGCCTTGTCGCTCGTGGCCCAGCCCGTACAGCTCGATGCCGAACTCGGCGCAGTTGGCTTCGAGGGTGGCCACCTGCTTGCGCGACAGCGGCTCGCGGATGGGCAGGTGCTGGTCGATCGTGGGCACGTTGTGGTCGGCCGTGGCGATAGTCTGTCCTGGCCGGAACACGCGCAAACCGCGCCGGCGCAGCTCGTCGAAAGCCTGGGGCGAGGTCACCTCGTGGATGAAGTGACGATCGATGTAGAGCAGGTCCGGAAAATCGGGGCGGCGCTCCACCACGTGGGCGTCCCAGACCTTGTCGAACAGTGTTTTCGGTTGGTCAGCTACCTGCATGTGTCGAATTTTGCGGATATTCAAGCCGCTTTCTTGCCAGATAATTCCTTCCTTCGTTGTGGCGGCCAAACGGATCTTGCTGCGTCTGGCAGGCGATCGAGTCGTAAAGCTATCCGCCATCAGCCCGCCGTTTGAAACCAGACTTACAGCGTGTACCCATGCCCGATCGGGAAGGTGGATGGGCTTGTTTGTTGATTTTCAAAATGTTGTAAAAGACGCGCTTACAATGGCCAGTATTCAGACCGACAACCTGTTCAACCTGATCAAGACGTTGACCAAGGCCGAGAAACGGTCGTTCAAGCTGTATGCAAACCGCATCCAGGGGAAAGACCAGGCCAAGTTTGTCAAGCTGTTCGACATTCTGGACAAGCAGCGCACCTACGACGAGGAAGCCATTTTCCGCAAGGCGCCCGAGATCAAGCGCACCCAGCTTTCCAACCTCAAGCGCCACCTCTACAAGCAGTTGCTGACCAGCCTGCGCCTCATCCATATCCACCGGCATGTGGATATCGCCATCCGCGAGCAGATTGACTTTGCGCGGCTGCTCTACGGCAAAGGCCTCTACATGCAGAGCCTGCGCATCCTCAAAAAAGCCAAGGAGGAAGCCTACTTCGCCAATCAGGACGTGCTGCACCTCGAGATCGTGGAGTTCGAAAAGCTGATCGAGTCGCGCCACATCACGGGCAGTATGGCCAAACGGGCCGACGAGCTGACCGAGGAGGCCGAGCAACGCAGCCGCATCGTCTTCAACAGCACCCGCCTGTCGAACCTCTCGCTCAAGCTCTATGGCTTCTACCTCAAGTCAGGACTGGTGCGCAACGAAAAGGATGCCTACCTGCTCGAAGAGTTTTTCAAGGCCAACATGCTGGATCTGCATTTCGACAGCCTGACCTTTTTTGAGAAAATTTACTGGCACGAGGTGTACATCCGCTACTACGGCATCCTGCAGAACTTCCCGATGTACTATCGCCATGCCCAGAAGTGGGTGGACCTGTTCGACACCTTCCCGGAAATGAAGGAGAAAGACCCGGACCTCTACATCCGCGGCCTGCACTTTGTGCTCGAAGCCTGTTTCTACACCAACAACTACGGATCTTACGACCAGGTGCTGGGCGAGCTCAAAGGCATGCTCGACCTGGGCGACAAGCTCAACATGATGACGCGCGTGCAGGGCGGCATCTTTTACTATACCGCCCTCATCAACAAGCACTTCATGCAGGGCACCTTCACCGAGGGCCTGGCCCTTGTGCCCGAGCTGGAGCAGTGGCTCGACGCGCACGACCTGTACATCGACTGGCACCGCCGCCTCATCTTCCTCTACAAGATTGCCTGCCTCTACTTCGGCAGTGGCGACAACGACCGCGCCATAGACTATCTCAACCAGATCATCCACTTCCACTCGGGCACGCTGCGGCAGGACCTGCAGTCCTACGCGCGCCTGCTGCATCTCATTTGCCACTACGAGCTGGGCCACTACAACCTGCTGGAGTACCTCGTCAAGTCGGTGTACCGCTTCCTCAACCGCATGGAAGACCTCAACGGCGTCCTCAGGGAAATCCTGCGCTTCCTGCGGCGCGAGCTCTATTCCGACGATCGCCGCCTGCTCGAAGCGTTCCGGGGGTTGAAGGACACACTCGAGAAGCTGCAGGAAAATCCCTATGAGCGCCGCTCGTTCCTGTACCTCGACATCATCTCGTGGTTGGAAAGCAAGATCGAAGGCATACCGGTAGAGCAGGTGGTGCGCCGCAAGTTTTTGCAGCGACAGGGGGAAGATTCGGCGGCCCTGTGAGGCAGGGCACGGGTGCAGCCCGCTGCGAGTAGAATGTCGTTCAGTGAGCTGGGAATAAGTGAACTAAACTTTAAAAAACTATCTCTTTGTTTTTCAGGCTTCCGCCAAAAATTGTATCCTTCCCGGGCAACATCCGGCCGGCGAAGGGTATCTGAAAGGATGTGTCCCTTGCCCCAGGCCGATTGCTGACAAAGAAAACCTGACTGATGAAATTGCGCATCCGTACGCTCGCTTTCCTGCTGATCTGTAACCTGTTGTTCCCGTCCTGCAAGAAAGACTTCGAAATCTTTATCCCCCAACCGCCCGAGACGAGCGCTCCGGGCGCTTTGCGCCAGGGCGATGTGGCCGGCATTGTATATACCGGCGAGGGCAAGCCTCTGGCGGCGGCCACGGTACGCGTGCCGGGCGCGCCCCCCACGACCACGACCGGAGAAGGCTTGTTCCGCATGCGGCAGGTGGCATTTACCGAAAGGTATTTTCCCCTTGCCGTGGCCCACGAGGCCTGCCTGCCTATGACCGTCTTTGTCGGCTCGAGCCGGCAGGGGCTGGCCTTGGCCGATGTGGTGCTGCTCGCCCCGGAAGCCACCGACCTGTTCCACACCACCGATGGCTATGAGGGCACAGTGCTCGACGCCACGGTCCGGTTGCCCAGAGCTGCGCTCGTCACGCAAACGGGAGCGGTCTTCTCGGGGCAGGCGCGGCTGCGCCATGCGGCCTGGGACGAGGATGAGGCCTTGTCCGATTGGCCGTTGCCGCTGGTTCAGGGCAGCACGGGGCTGCAGTTCGTGCTGCCGGCAGGCATGTGGGCTTTCTTCCTCGACGATGCCGGGGGCACCCCGCTCGAGCTGCGCACCGGCTTCCAGATGCAGGTGCGGCTTTCGCCAAATGGGGCCCGGCCTTTCACTCCCTACGACGGCATGCCGCTCTGGCATTTCGATCCGGCGACAGGGCTGTGGCAGGAAGCTGCCGTAGCGAGCGCGGACAACCACGTGATCGAGGCCGAGCTGCCGGCCGCCGGCTACTGGATGGCCGGACAGGCCGTGCCGGCCACCTGGGTCGCGGGGGCGCTGCAAACGGCGGAGATGGTGCCGTTGCCCCGGCTCGAGCTCGAGGTGGCGCTTGCCGACGGCCTGGTGATTGACCGTCTCACGACGCAGAGCGATGGCAGCTTCGTGGCCTACGTGCCTGCCGGTGAGCTGCTGAAGCTCACCTTTACCGATGCCTGCGGCCAGGTGGTGTACGAAGGCATGGTCGGTCCCCTGCAGACGCCCACGCGACTGGCGCCTTTTACGGCATCTGCCCCTTCGGCGCGCTACCTGCAGGGGCACCTGCGCGATTGTGCCGGCGAGGCGACGGGAGGGGGCATGCGCATCGTGGAGCCCGGGCGCGTCACCTGGTTGCAGAGCGAACCCGATGGGCTGTTCCATGGTTTTGGCGCCCCGTGCCAGGCGCCCTGGGTCGAGCTGCAGGCCGTCGATCCCGCCACGGGCTTGCAGAGCGAACCCTTGGTGCTGCGCTGGACCGACGAAGTGGCCCTGCCGCCGCTTTCCCTGTGCCTGGAAGACGAAGAATACGTTTTTGTCGGCGTGGATGGCATGCAGGAGCGGCTCATCACCTGGTCAATGGCCAGTGACGACGGCTCGTGGCAGCTTGCCGGCATCGCCGAGTCGGGCGAATACCTGTCGATCAATGCCGCCATGATCACACACGAAGGCACCTACGACCTGAGCGGACGCACCGCCGGCCTCGGAAGTCTCGGCGCCCGGGTCATCGAGGAGGGGCAGCTCGTCATTCGGAAGTGGTCGGCAGTGCCGGGCGGACGCGTGAACGGCTACTGGTGGGCCCGCTTCACGGTAAACGGCAAGGCCGCCTATTTCACCGGCTCTTTCCGCCTGATGCGATGACTTGCCGCGGCGGCACATCACTCCCGCCTCATTGCCTACCTTTGCGCCGCAATGGGCGGCAGGCCGGCAACGACAAAGGCCCTCAGGGACGTGGACGCATGCCGGCAGCCCGAAAATTTTGCGGAAGCATGAAGCACATCCTCTATGTATGCGGCCTGTGGATCGGGTGCGTGATCCCCCTGGTCGTACCCGCGCAATCCGATTCACTCGACTGCAAGCTGGCCATTGACCAGATCGACGAATTTGACTCGACGCTGCTGGTGGTTGCCCGGCCCGTCAGCACGGGCATCCTCATCCCGACAAAAAACATGTCGGAAGAGCTGGATGGCCCCACCTTCACCGATGAGGCCAAGCTGCTGGTCAGCTATGCCGAGGGCACCGACGGCACGCGCTCGTTCTTCCTGACCATCGTCACGCCCGAGTACGAGTTCATGAAGACCGAAGACGGCTACAACGTCTTTTTCAAGCTGGACGACGGCACCTATCTGAAGGTGTGGAACGTGGCCCATCGCGCCGAGTACAACCGCGACCTGCTGATGTGGATGTACTATCACACCTGCGTGTTGCCACCCGAAGCCTATCACATGCTGCGCAACGGCCGCGTGGAAAAGATCCGCATCAACTATCCCACGCTCAAAAAGACGCTCAACATGACGGGGCGGGCGCAAGCCGAGCTGCAGCGCGCCCTGGCCTGCGTGTGGGAGGCCGTAAAGCGTCGGGCCGTGCGGCCTTGACACCTCCATCGCCGAAGGGAAATGGCACGAAGCCATTGCCCGACAGGATGCGGAAAGACACCTGTCGGTCTCACAGCCGGATTGGGGGCGATGCCCTCCAGCACGCCACTCACATGCTCATCTTGTAGTTTTCCTTCACGAGCAGGCTGTCGAGGCCGGGCTGGAAGTTGCCGTCGCCCTTCTGGGTGAGCACCGTGTACTCGTCCGAAACGACCTGGCCGCTGGCGTCTTTTTTCTGGTGGCGCAGGACCAATTCGAGATGGTTGTCGAGGTCGAGGTCGGCCAGCCAGGCTTCCTGGTGGTCGCAGCCCTGATCGTCGCAGGTGTACCAGGCCACCACATCGAGCTGCTCGATCTTGCCGGTGTCGTGGTTGGCGCGGGCAAGTATCAACTTGCTGTGCGCGTCGCCGCCGCCCGTGCGGAAAATGAGCAGGTCGTCCTGCACCTTGTAGCAAACCCACAGCCCGTCCTGCGCCAGATGCGCCTTCAGGGCGTCGTCGAGCAGGGAAGCCTGCGCTTCGGTTACGGGCGTGCCGCTGTACGGATACTCTGCAGCTTCGGCTACATTGGCCAGGGGGAAGAGGTGCATCTTCACCACGATGACAGGCTCAACCTGTTCCATGAAGGCCGTGAGCGCGTCGTTTTGGGCGGGCGCTTCCTGCGGCTTGTCGGCCTGGTTGCAGGCGCTCAACGCACAGATCACGCCCAGCAGGAGCACGGGGATGATTCGGACTTTCATGTTTTTCGATTTTGTTGATTGCTATTGGCCCAAATTTACCGGCTTTCGCCAAAAAGAGGGGAAGCGCGACGACCCCGGAAATTCGGGGACAGGCAGTGACGCGTGACGACCGGATCGGTTCCGGGCATGGGGCATGTTTGCCTGCCAGCTCGATAGACCATCGTGCATCGCCCAATTCACCAATCGATGCGGCTGATGAAGTCCTGACCGTAGATCACTTCGTATTTGCCTTTCGACGGATCGTCGCCGGCGGGCTGGTAGCGACCGCCGAGGTTTTTGGCGAGGAACTGCTCGGCCAGGGCCCAGAACGAAATCCAGGAGCCCGCTTCCCGGTAGTCGTGCCCCTCATCGGGGTAAACGACATACACGACTTCTTTGCCCGCTTCGGCCAGGGCGCGGGCGAAGGCATCCACCTGCTCGCGGGGCACGCGTGCGTCCTTGCCGCCGGTGGTGAGGAACAGCGGCGCTTCGATGCGGTCCACGTAGTTGATGGGCGACACCTCGCGCAGGGCGGCGGCGCCTTCGTCGGTGTCCGGGTTGCCCACCCACTCGCGCCAGAAGTCCGAATCGGTGAATGGGATCCTGCTGAAGGCTTCGAGGTCGGCCGGCCCGTACATGGCGATGCCGCAGCGGAAGCGGTCGGGCTCGCGGGCCAGGGCCCAGGCAGTGGCATAGGCGCCATACGACCAGCCCCACATGGCCAGCTTGTCGGGGTGGGCGATGCGCTGGTTCACGGCCCAGTCCACGATATTCATCAGGTCGTCGTGCATGGCCCGGCCCCATTGGCGTTTGCCTTTTTCGGTAAGGGTGCGGCCCAGGCCCGTCGTGCCGCGGAACTCACAGACCACCACGGCATAGCCCCTGTTGGCCAGCAGTTGGAAGTTGCGCACGTACCTCCAGTCGTTCCAGTGCACCAGGCCGGCCCACGGTCCGCCGTGCACGTAGAAGACGGTGGGCAGGGGCTCGCGCGGCACGCCGTCGTCATTGAGGTCGGCCCAGGGGGGCAGATAGACGTGTACGGGCAGCTCGAGGCTGTCGGCGGTGCGCACCGTCCAGGCGCGGCGCTTGCCGAGGTGGCGTCGCTCGATCCAGGGCATGGTGGCGAACAGCTCGTAAAGTCGCTTCCGGCGGCGATCCCAGGTGTAGTAGCGCGTGGGGGTGCCGTCGAGCGAGCGCACCAGCCACAAACTGTCGTCAGCGGTAGAGGCTACCCAACTCGTTTGTCCGTTGAGCAGGCTGTCGAGCAGGCGGAAATCTTCACTTACACCCGGATCGATGATGTGGCGGCGGGTATCAGCCCAGAGAGCGACGACGGCCTGCACGTGGCCGTCGGCGGCGATGGTGGCGCCCCACGGCAGGATGTCGGCCTTGTCGTCTTGGGCCAGCTTTTCGAAAGTGCCATTGGTGCGATCGTAGCGCATGAGCACGGTCTTGTCGCGACCTTCGTTGTCGGTGAACCAGATCGTCTGGCCGTCAGTGCTGACCGAGAGGATGTGTTGCAAACCGCCGACGAACATGCCCGGCTCGAAGGGATAGTAGCCGATGGTGTCGGCCTTGCCGTGGCCGTAGCTGAGCAGCAGGCGGCCGCCCTGGCCGTCGCTCTTTTCGGCAGCCACCAGGTTGAACATCTGGTCGAACCACAGCTTTTCAAAATCGTCGTAGCGGCCGATGCGGCGCGGCCGGCTGCCCCACAGATCCACCAGCCATACGCCCGATTGCGCTTCGTTTTTTGCCGAAAGGCGCATCACTACCTTGTTGGGGAAGCGCGGACTGGTGGCCAGTACGCGCGCATCGCTGGGCGGGAATGGCGTGACGTCTGCGAGGCGGCCACTGCGCCAGTAGTGGATCTGTACGCCTTCCTCTGCGCGCACGACGACCACCACGCCGCCGGCACGCACCGTGCGGTAGCGCACCAGCTCGCCGGGCAACGCCACGGCATGTGCGAAGCGGCCGTTGCGCGTGCTGACGTAGAAAAGCGTGTCGGGCGCGGCCGGCCGCCGGAACCACACGTATTGCCCTTCGCTGCCCAACCGGACGTCGGCACAGGCCGGCTCGGCAAACAGATCGGCCCGGGGAATCAATTTTCGCTCGTCGGCCGATTGGGCATTTGCCGAAAGGCTGAAAAAGACCAAAAAGAGCAGCGGAAGACGGGGCAAGATGATCATGGCGCGTGGTTTTTTGACGGCCAAAAATGGCAATAATCGTGCAATTGGCCGCCGCGCCGTCGACATCCCCTTATTCTTCCATGCCGAGGATGGCCGGGTTGACGCCCATGCTCGAGAAGCCGCCGTCGTGGAAGAGGTTCTGCATGGTCACCTTGCGCGACAGGTCGCTGAAGAGGAACACCAGATAGTTGGCGCACTCTTCGGCGGTGGCGTTGCCCAGGGGCGACATCTTTTCGGCGTAGTTGAAGAAGTCCATAAAGCCCTTGACGCCGCTGCCGGCCGTGGTGACGGTGGGTGACTGCGAGACGGTGTTGACGCGCACCTTGCAGCGCATGCCCCAGTGGTAGCCAAAGCTGCGGGCGATGCTTTCGAGCAGGGCCTTGGCCTCGGCCATCTCGTTGTAGTCGGGGAAGACGCGCTGGGCGGCGATGTAGGTGAGGGCGGCGATGGAACCCCATTCGTTCATGCCGTCGAGTTTCCACAGCGTCTGCATGACCTTGTGGAACGAAATGGCCGAGATGTCGAGGGTCTTCATCATCCAGTCGTAGTTCAGGTCGGTGTATGCGCGACCCTTGCGCACGTTGAGCGACATGCCGATGCTGTGCAGCACGAAGTCGATCTTGCCGCCGAAGTGCTCCATGCTTTTCTCGAAGAGGTTTTGCAGGTCGTCGAGCGAGGTGGCGTCGGCAGGAATGACGGGCGCGTCGAGACGTTCGCCCAGCTCCTGAATCTTGCCGAAGCGCATGGCTACGGGCGCATTGGTCAGCACCAGGCGGGCCCCTTCCTCGTGGCAGCGCTCGGCCGTCTTCCAAGCGATGGATTTCTCGTCGAGAGCGCCGAAGACGACGCCGGTTTTGCCTTTGAGCAGATTGTAGGACATGTGCGTTGGTTTTTTATTTTCGTTTCAATGTGGTTTGCAGGTATGAAGGGGTTAGAGTTTAAAGTTTAGAGTTTAGAGTTTAAAGTTTTTCTTGTTGATTATCAGTATATTATCAGATGCTCGGTTCCTCGGTTCTTCGGTTCCTCAGCCAAAAACCGCAGCTTTCAGCCGCGGATTCAGGCAGTTTGTCCATTGTCTATCGTCTATAGACCATCGTCTGAACAATCTTTCGACTTTTTCAGCAGCCTCACTCTTCACTCTTCACTCTTCACTCTTCACTCACTCACTCACTCACTCACTCGTCGCGCTCGTTCCAGCAGCTCGCGCGCGTTCTGCAGGGCTGCCGGCGTGGGCGGACTCTCGCTCAGCATGGCGGCGATGGCTTCGATGCGCGCGTTGTTGTCGAGCAGGCGGATGCGCGTGCTGGTTCGGTTGTCCTGCACCTCCTTGTACACGAAGTAGTGGGCATCGGCCTGGGCGGCCACCTGTGGCGAGTGGGTGATGACGATGACCTGGTGGTCGTTCGACAGCTTTCGCAAAATCTCGCCCATGCGCAGCGCCACTCCGCCCGAGATGCCGGTGTCGATCTCGTCGAAGATGAGCGTGGGCAGCGGGATGGCACTGGCCACCAGCGACTTGGTGACGAGTGTCAGGCGCGACAGCTCGCCGCCCGAGGCCACGCCCTTGATGGGCATCAGGCGGCTGCCCGGGTTGGCGGAAAAGAGGAACTGCACTTCGTCGTAGCCGGTGGGGCCCAGGCGGGGCTGGCGCGCCACCTCCACCTGAAAGCGGGCATGTGGCATGGCCAGCAGGTGTAGCAGCTCCATCACTTTTCCTTCGAATTCGGGGATGACGGCCTGCCGCTTTTGCGAAAGCGCTTCGGCCTGTTCGTGCAGGGCGGCCTGCTCGGCTTGTACCTCGGCTTCGAGCGCTTCGATCTGGCTGCCGAGGTCGCTGAAGCCTTCGAGCTGCGTTTCGAGCCGGCGCTGCACTTCGAGCAGCTCCTCCACGGTGGTCACGCGGTGTTTCTGCTGAAGGCGGTACAGCGTGTCGAGCCGCTCCTGGATGGCGGCGGCCCGTTCGGGGTCGAACTCCACCTGCTCGGCTTGGCGCTCCAGCTCGCCGGCGATGTCTTCGAGCTCGATCCGTATGCTGTCGAGGCGCTGGTGCAATGCCGCCGCGCCCGCATCATACCGGCTGATCTGTCCCAGGGCGTGGTACAGCTCCGTCAGCCGCCCCAGCAGCGAGGGATCCTGTTCGGTGAGTGCCAGGAAGGCCGCCGACAGCACGCGCTTGATCTCTTCGGCATGTTCGAGGCGCCGCAGCTCCTCTTCGAGGCGTTCCTGCTCGCCCGGCTCGAAGCGGGCCTCGAACAACTCGTCGAGCTGGAACCGGATCAACTCCTGCTCCTGCTCGCTGCGCGCCTTGCGCGCTTTGAGCTGATCGAGCGTTTGCATCTTTTCGAGCCATTGCTCGTAGCGCCGCCGGAATGCGTCGGTCTGGTGCCGGGTGCCTGCCAGCGCATCGATCATGCGCAGTTGGAACGACACCTCGTGCATGTCGAGCGTGTCGAACTGCTGGTGCATATCGACCAGGGCCTGCGTCAGGGTGCGCAGCACCTGCAGGTTGACGGGCGTGTCGTTGACGAAGGCGCGCGATTTGCCGGAAGGCAAGAGCTCGCGCCGGATGATGCATTCTTCGTCGTAGTCGAGCTCGTGGGCATCGAAGAACTCCTGCAAGCGGTATTTGCCGATGTGGAAGGTGGCTTCGACGATGCACTTGCGGTCAGGATCGTAGAGGGCCTTGAGGTCGGCGCGCTCGCCCATGATGAGGCCCAGCGCCCCCAGCAGGATGGATTTGCCGGCCCCCGTCTCGCCCGTGATAATGGTCAGCCCTTCCGGAAACGCGATTTCCAGCTCCTGGATGAGGGCGTAGTTGGATACCTTGAGGTGTCGGATCATAGCGTCAAATCACTGTGCCACGGCAAGTTTGGGAGATGCCCTTTGGGGCGAGCTTTTGTTTCGGGCTGGGCAAAGTTAAGGATTGTTGTATTGGCCCTTGGCACGCCTGTACGCAAAAAGGACTGCACCGGGCGATGCAGTCCTTTTCCGTATGCGGAAGCCCACGCGGGGCATCGTTCATTTTTCGGTCTTCTTCGTAAAGCGCTTGCGCTCCTTGATGCGTGCGGCCTTGCCGACGCGGTCGCGCAGATAGAACAGGCGCTTGCGGCGCACCTTGCCGTGCTTGAGCACCTCGATCTTGACGATGGCCGGCGAGGTGATGGGGAAGATGCGCTCTACACCGATGCCGCTCGATATCTTGCGCACGGTGAAGGTCTTGGTCTTGCCCGTGCCGCTGATCTGGATCACATCGCCCTTGAACACCTGGATGCGCTCCTTGTTGCCTTCCACGATCTTGTAGTGCACGGCAACGGTGTCGCCGGCGCGGAATGCGGGCCAATCAACCTGGCGGGCAGTTTGCTCTTCGACGTATTTTATCAGGTCGTCCATCAGTGAAATCGTTTAAAGCATTCGGGTTTCTGCAAAGCGCCGCAAAGGTAAACAATAATGCGGTGTGCGCAAGCATGTTTGGCAAAAAATCGCACGGCCCGTCTCGCCACGTGGCCGTGCGCAGGCAGGTGTTTTTTTACTGCCTTACGGCAAAATTGCCGGGTATGATGCCGGCCTCGAACTCGTCGACCAGCTTGCCCGTGGTGTCGTAGATGCGCACGGTGCCCGCGTTGGTGAAGTCGCCGGCGTCGGCGGTGAGCAGCCATTCGCGGCCGGCATCGAAGCCCAGGCTGTAGAAGGCGCCTTCGATAAACGGATCGCTTGCGAGGCCGGGCGCGTCGATGGCATGACGCCATACGGGCCCGCCAAAGCCGTTGATGAAATAGAGCGTGCTGCCCGCCCCGTCGATGACGAGATGGCCCGAGCCGGTGGGCAACTCGAACTGCTGCACCACGGTGCCGTTGGCCAATTGCACCAGCCGGCCGCTGGCACCCGAAGCCCAGTCTCCGCCGCACAGCACCCACAGGTTGCCGTTGCGGTCTTTTACCAGGCTGTTGGGGTTGGGGCCCACCTCGAGGTGACTGCTCACCTGGCGCGTGTTCAGGTCGATGACGGCCACGGTGCTGTCCAGGCCGAAGCCGCCGGCATTGGCCACGTAGAGTTGCCCACCGTCGAGCAGCATGTGCTCGGCGCCGCTGCCCGTGGCGATGGTGGCATCCACGGTGCGCGTGCCCAGATCAATGACGGCCACGCTGCCGCTGACGCCGTCCGGGCCCCACTGGCTGAGGTAGCCCGTGGTGCCGTCCACCACGAGGTAGCGGGGCAGCGCCACGCCTTCGATCAGGCCGAGGCGCTCGAAGGTGTTGGCGCGGACCACCACCACCTTGTTGGCGTTGTTGACGACCACGTAGCCCAGGCTGTCGCCAAAGGTGAGCGACTGCACGATGTTGCCCAGCGGCTCGCCGCCGTTGGCCTCCTGATAGATGTTGTGTTTGGCGGAAGCCGAGTCGGGGTGATACCAGGTGATGGTGCCGGTGCCGTTCTGGAAGGGGCCTTCGTTGGTGACGAAGATGCCCGACTCGTAGGGGTAACGCGTCGGTTCGGGCTTGTCCTTGCGGCACGAAGCCAGTGCCAGCAGGGCCAGCACGGCCAGCGTGAAATGACGGAGTTGGTTCATGATGTGGTTGTGTTTGGTGGTGAATGAATGAGTTACCCGATGAGCCGTCGCTCATCGCGTTCGGGCAACCCTCAGTGTTGGAAGACGATAACCACCATCGGCCCCGGAACGGAGCCGGCATCGGAAAGGATGGCTTTCATCTCCAACGCTTTTAGCCCGAAAGCATTTGGAGTACACATGGACTCTGGCAGGTCTTCTGACTCGCTCCTCGCCGCGGGCGAGACGCGTCGCCATAACATCGGGGACGCGCACGGCGCGCGAAGCCGGCCTTCCCATCCCTTCAGCAGAGACAGTGGCCCAAACGTGGCTTCGCTTTCGGAAGCTTACAGCTGCGGGTACAGTTCAGGATTTGCACCTGATTCCCTCTTGCCTCCCCCTTCGGGGAACCAGAGTCGGCGCGAAGATAGAAAGTTTGCGCATCGGCGGAAATGGAGGCATCTGTTCAATTTGGGTAGTGTCTCTGATTATACTCAACGCAATTCGGTTTGGGAATTATTGACGATAGTCAATGGACGCCAGACGATTTTTTGAGATGGAGAGAAGAGAGATGGAGTGAAAGAGTGACCAACTGCGCAAACTGCGTCAGCACTGCGTCTTCTGCGACTGAAAGCTG
>WFYJ01000252.1 GCA_015490175.1 Saprospiraceae bacterium
GCAGGCTCAAATCCTCGCTTCTTTGGTTCCTCAGCCATTGCAACCGCAGTCTTCGGCCGCAGAAGACGCAGTTTGCGCGGAGTTTTTGCAACTCTGTGAAAATCAGTGCATGCTCAGTGAACTCTGTGTAACTGAATGATCTTTCGGACTTTTTTCAGCAGGCTCATTTATTGGTTTTCAAAAATTTGTGAAAACACATTTGAGCTGCATCCAATCTGCGGGCGCTCGACTTCCGGATTGTGAAGTCCGCTTTCCGGCTTCGACTTTTTGCACGGAACTTCCGGGCCAATATCGGCAAATGCGCCGGTAGCGGGCATCTCATCACCATTCGGCTACCAGCGTCGTCACCAGGCGGCGCAGGCGCGGCGCCACGGCTTCCACGGCCTCGATGACGTCTTCGACCGTCACCTCGCCGATGGCGTCGGGGGGCCAGCACTTGTTCGACACCACCGACACCACGGCTACCTGCATGCCCATGTGGCGGGCCACCAGCACTTCCGGCACCGTGCTCATGCCTACCACCCAGCCGCCGATGGTGTGCACGAAGCCGTATTCGGCGGGCGTTTCGAGGTTGGGGCCCGGCAGCGACACGTACACGCCCTCGTGCGCCCGCAAACCGAACGAAGGGGCCAGCTCCAGGCCGCGGGCGTTGAAGGCGCGGTCGTACGGCTTCGACATGTCGGGAAAGCGGGGGCCGAGCCGCTCGTCGTTGGGGCCGCGCAGCGGGTTGTCGGGCAGCAGGTTGATGTGGTCGCGGATGAAGACGATGTCGCCCATGGCCATTTCAGCGCGGGTGCCGCCCGCAGCGTTGGAGGCCAGCAGCCTGTCGGCACCCAGAAATTTCATCACCCTTACGGGAAACGTGACCTGCTGCATGCTGTAGCCCTCGTAGTAGTGGAAGCGGCCGGCCATCATGACCACGGGGCGCCCACCCAGCCGGCCCAGCAGCAGCTTGCCGGCATGGCCCGGCGCCGTGGACACGGGGAAATGCGGAATGTCGGCATAGGGGATAGCCGCTTCCAGCTCGATCTCGTCGGCCAGCTTGCCCAGCCCCGTGCCCAGGATGATGCCCACCTCAGGCTGAAAGTCGGTCTTGTCGCGGATCCACGATGCGGCTTCTTCGATCTGGTCGTATAGCATATGGGTATGGTTGAGATGGAGATGATCGCGCATCCCGAAAATGAACCGGATGCAAAAGGGTGTTACGTGCAGGGTTTAGAGTTTAGAGTTTAAAGTTTAAAGTTTTCCTTATTGACTATCAGTATTTTATCAAATAGTCGGTTCCTCGATTTCTCCTCAGCCAAAAACCGCAGCCTTTGGCCGCAGAAAACGCAGTTTGCGCGCAGTTTTTGACCTGTTGTTGAGGGTTGAGCGTGTAGGGTTGAGGGTTTGCAACTCTGTGAAAATCAGTGCGTGCTCAGTGGCGCTCTGTGTAACTGAATGATCTTTCAGCCTTTTTTCAGCAGGAGCCACCGTCGGTTCTCTCGGATTCAGCGAGGAACATCGTCCATCGTCTGACTCAGAACATGATGGCGGCGCGCAGGGTGAGGACGAAGAGGGTGGCTTTGCTGTCTTCCACCAGCGTGCCCAGCTCGGGGTGGTAGGTGGTGCCCGTGTCGCGCGTGAAGTCGTTGATCAGGCGCTGGAAGTAGATGCCGCCCACCAGCGCGTTGGACTGCGTGATGCTGTATTCCAGCCCGCCGCCGATGCCCCACGACAGCAGCAGGCCGGCCACTTCGTTGCTGATGTCGAGCCCGTCGTAGTCGAAGGCGGGCGTATCGAGCTTGCCGAGGGCCTTGTTGCGGATGCTGATCAGGATGTGTGGCTCGAGGAAATAGCGGACGTAGCCAAACTCGCGCGACTGCATGCGCAGCCCGAACGGGATCTCGATGAACTGCACGCGGTAGCGCAGCTCCGTGCCTGCCTCCATGCTGTCGATGCCGGTCAGCTCGGTCGTCTTGTTCCAGTAGTCGCCGGGCAGGTCGTGCAGCAGGCGCCCGCCCTGGCCGAACGAATAATTCAGGCCGGTGGTGAAGGCGTAGTTTTCGCGGAAATAGAACTCTGCCACCATGCCCATGCGGATGCCGGGCACCATGCCGTTGTTGTTGATGGTGTTGTCGTTGGTGTCCATCCACGACAGGAAGGGGCTTGCCTGGAAGCCAAAGCGCATGTCGGTGACCTGTGGTGTGCGAAACTGAGCCTGAAGATGGAGGGCACACAGCAGGGCCAGCGGGGTCAACAGCACAATTTTTTTCATGGCAATGATGTTGTGGATTGGTTTTCAAACAGGACCATACCGAAGCAAGAGCGCGCGGCAGATGCAAATATGCACCATCTGCTGATGTAGTTTTGCGCCGGCAAGAATGGCGCCCTTCAGAAAAACCAAAAAAACAAAGGCACTATGGAACGCAATGACACCTGGCTGCATTTTTTGCGCAAGCATGGATGGATACTGCCGATACTGGTCTTGCTGGGCTCTGGCTGTACCGAAGAGGAATCCATACCCGACGTGTCGGGCATCGAGGTGCCGGTGCAGATCCGCCGCTTCGAACAAGACCTCTTTGCCATCGACACGTCGCAGGTGGCGGCAAGAATGGAGGCACTCGAGGCGAAGTATCCGGAGTTTGCCCCTCTGTTTTTCCGAGAGATCCTGGGCGCCTACGATCCCATGCTCGCGCCCGACGGTCCCGAGCCCTACATCCGCGGCTTTCTCACCCATCCGGCCGTGCGCAAGCTGTACGATACCACCCGGATCGTCTTTGCCGACTTCGAGCCGCTGGCGCGAGAATTCGAGCAGGCGTTCAAGTTTTACAAATATTACTTCCCCGACCGGCGCGTGCCCGACGTGACGACATTCATCTCCGAATACACACTGGCTGCGTTCATCTACGGCGACAACTCGCTGGCCGTGGGGCTCGACTTCTTTCTTGGCGCCGACTACCCTTACCAGCGATACAATCCGGGTAATCCCAACTTCTCGCGCTACCTGGTGCGCAGCTTCAACAAAGACCACCTCGTGATGAAGACGCTGCAGCCGCTGGTAGCGGACATGCTGGGCCCCGTGCCGGGCAACCGCCTGATCGACTACATGATCCACAACGGAAAGAAGCTCTACATCATGGACCGGCTGTTGCCCTTCAAGCCCGATACCGTGATTTTCGAATATCCGCCGCACCAACTGCAGTGGTGCTTCGACAACGAGCGCGACATGTGGGCCTTTTTCACCTCTGAAGACCTGCTCTATTCGACCGACTACATGAAGTGGCGCAAGATGGTGGAATACAGCCCCAACTCGCCGGGAATGCCGCCCGAGGCGCCCGGCCGCACGGCCAACTTCATCGGCTGGCGCATCGTACAGGCGTACATGCAGCGCCACCCCGAAACGACGCTGGAAGAGCTGATCTCCCTGCGCGATGCACAGGCCATCCTCGACGGATCGCGCTACAAGCCGCGAAGGTGACGCTATCGCCTTGCGCTTTTTTCCCCATAGTGCGTTCCGATTGCGGGTCGGTGCCCTTGACAAACGAAATCAGGTCGGCAGGCGTTATCCTGGCGACTCATTTGCCACCAACCATGCGTATTCCTGTTTGCTTTCTCGTGTGCGCCTGTGTTCTGATGCCCGGCCTGCTTGCTGCCCAGCAAAAGGGCACGACCCGCATCGATGGCCAGATCGTACAGTGGACGCTGTCACCCCAAGGCGACACGCTCTACCTGTACGAGCTGCCCGACGTGAGCATCACCTCGCCGCGCCATTTCAGCTCCTATCAGGAATACTTGCGCTACCTGCGCTACAAGCGCTACGCCCTGAAGGTGTACCCTTACGCCCAAGAGGCCATCCGCATCTTCCGCGAGGTGGAATACGTGACCGAAAACCTGCCGCGGCGCAAGCAGCGCAAATACATCAAGCGGCTGCAGCGCGAGCTGGAGGCGCAGTTCGAAGACCAGTTGAAGAAGCTCACCAAAACGCAGGGGTACATCCTCATCAAAATGATCGAGCGGGAGCTCGACACGCCCATCTACCAACTGATTCGCAACCTGCGCGGCACCATCACCGCCACCTACTGGAACACCTTCAGCCGCTTCTGGGGCTACCGCCTCAAGCAAGGCTATCGCAAGGGCGACGATCCGATCCTCGATGCCGTACTGCAGGACCTGGAGCTGGAGCGGCAGTAATTTTACTCAGTGCAATTTGGTTTGGGACTATCTGACGTCAGTTACACAGAGTGTCTACCGAGAATGCACTGAGTTTCACAGAGTTACAAAAACTGCGCTCAAACTGCGTCCATCTGTGGCTGAAAGCTGCGATTTGTTCAAATTGATGTGCAAAAGATTTGATTTACAATGCTTTAATCAAAATATCGAACGTAAAACGCTCAACGCCCAACCATTTTCTTCTGGATACAAGGGTATGTTAAGCCATGGCTTCGCGGATGACCGCCTCGAACAGCTCGTTCAGCGACCATCCGTGGGCGCGCGCCTGCTGGGGCACGATGCTCCGGGGCGACATGCCCGGGATGGTGTTGGCTTCGAGGAAGTAGAACGTCTTGTCCGACAGGATGAAGTCGAAGCGCACGATGCCGCGGCAGCCCAGCACCTCGTAGCATTTGCGCGACAGCGCCTGAATTTGGTCCGTCAGCGCGTCGGGCAGGGGCGCCGGCGTGATCTCGTCGCTCTTCGATTCGTACTTGGCCTGGTAGTCGAAAAATTCGGTGTGCGGCCGTATCTCGGTGACGGGCAACACCACGACCTCGCCGTCGCGGCGCACCACCCCACACGAATACTCCTGCCCCGGGATGAACTGCTCGACCAGCACCTCGTCGTCGTAGCGGAAGGCCAGCTCGATGGCCTCGTCGAGTGCGTCGGCCCGAGTCACCTTGCTGACGCCGAAGCTGCTACCGTTCTTGTTGGGTTTGACGAAGAGGGGCAGGCCCAGGCGCAGCAGCTCTTCATCAGGGGGACGCTCGTCGTAGCGCAGCAGGCGGCCCTGCGCCATGGGTATCTGCCAGGGGGCGAGAAAGGCCTTGCACGCCTGCTTGTTGAAGGTCAGCGCGCTGCACAAGTGGTCGCAGCCCGTGACGGGCACCCCCACCAGCTCGAAGTAGCCGTGGATGGCGCCGTCTTCGGCGGGGTGGCCATGGAGCATGAGAAAGACCAGATCGAAGGTGTGGCGGACGCCTTCGAGGGGCAGGGAAAAATCGTTCTTGTCGAGCGGCAGGCCCGTGGCCTGGTCGTAGAAGGCGCCCCCGCGCAGGTCAATGATGCGGGTGTCGTAGCGCTCGGGGTCGAGGTGGTCGGCCACGGTGCGCGCGCTCTGGAGCGAAATCACCCGCTCGGCCACGTCGCCGCCGGTGAGGATGGCCACCTTGAGTCGTCGGGCTGTATTCATCGCGTCGTTTCGTTGATACACAATGTGCAGCAGCGCGCTGCGGGTGCGTTTACAGGGCAAAGATCAGTGCTGGCCGTGGTACTGCTCGCCTGCTTCTACGGCAATGTGGAGGATGTTCTGCGGAGGCGGCAGCAGGCAGGTGGCAAACTCGGTGTAGGCACAGGGCGGGTTGTAGGCCTTGTTGAAGTCGAGCACGAGGGTGCCCGTGCTGTCGGGGCGTGGCGCGTACAGATAGCGGCCGCCGCCGTAGGTGGTGGTGCCCGTCGTCTGGTCGGCGAAGATGATGAAGAGCTCGTCGGGGCCGCCATCGAGCACGTCGAGGGCAAACTTGCGGCCCTCTTTCCGGAAGATCACCCTGCCGGGGATGTCCTGGCGGATGGGCATGCGCAACACGTTGTCGAAAACGAACGGCTTGGGCGGGTCGTAGGGCACGTAGGTGGCCTCGAGGCGCCAGCCGGGGTCGTAGGGGAAGTATTCGATGCCTTCGAAGGTGGTGCGCGCCTCGGCGAGGGTATCGCGCACGCGCAGCCCGATGGCTTTGCCGCGCTCGATGAGGTAAAAGAAGATGGAGCCGGTATGCAGGACGGCAGGCTGGCCGCTGCGGTCGGTGGCCATGGGCACATAGGTCACCAGGCTGTCGCCGAGATGTACTTGCCCTTCGGGCAAAAACTCGCCCCACAGGCCCTTTTCGCTCCACACGATCTCGCCCATGAAGGCAGGCGCCCTGGGCGGCAGTACGATGTGGTTGCTGGAGTCGGAGCCGATGGTGTTGGCACCGGGCTGGAGCCAGTGCAGCCCTACGAGGGTGAGCCAGCCGTTGGGTGCCGTCAGGCTGTTGAGGCGCTCGGCTTTCCAGGCTTCCCACTCGGCCAGCAGGGTGGAATCAACAGCGACTTCGGGCGCGCCAGACTGCGCCTCGATGGTGTTGCCGGGCCGGCCACAGCCCGGCTGCAGCCACATGGCCGCGAGTGCAATGAGCCAGAATGTGCGCATGATGTCGTTGGATTTGCCGACCCGCCGGGCGTCTTTTGCCGAAAGGCGAATACATGTCGGCGGCGGATCGCGTTTTTTTCGTTTTGCTGCCGCAAAGATAGGTGTTGGCGGGCAGGGCGCGTGGCATCCTCTGGCGGTGGCGGGCGGAGCCCGGGCGTCATTTGCCGAAAGGCGGAGTACCGCGTTTTTCGCTTTGCCGGCTGGCACTCAGGGCCGCAGGTGCCTACTGCTTCAGCTTGTCGGCAAACATCTTGCGGAACTTGCGCACCTTGGGGTTGATCACGATCTGGCAATAGGGCTGGTTGGGGTTGTTGCGGAAGTACTCCTGATGGTAGTCTTCGGCCGGGTAGAAGGCGGTGAAGGGACTGATCTCGGTGACGATGGGATCGTCCCAGAGCGTGGGCGCAAACTCGGCCTTGAGGCGCTCGGCAATGGCCTTCTGCTCCTCGTCGTGGTAGAAGATGACCGAGCGGTACTGCGTGCCCACGTCGTTGCCCTGGCGGTTGAGGGTGGTGGGGTCGTGCGTGGCGAAGAACACCTTGACCAAATCTTCGTAGCTGATCTCGTCGGGATGGTACCACACCTGCACCACCTCGGCATGGCCCGTGGTGCCCGTGCATACCTGCCGGTAGGTGGGATTGGGCACGTGCCCGCCCGAGTAGCCGGACACGACCTTGTACACGCCTTTGAGCTCTTCGAAGATGGCTTCGGTACACCAGAAGCAGCCACCGCCGAAGGTGGCGACCTTCAGTCCTTCGGGCATTTTTTCTTCCATGTTACGCGTTTGAGTGGTGTTTGCCTGCTGTCCGGCACACGACCACGTGGCCAGCGACAGCAGCATTACAAGCGGCAATACGGACATTCGATACATCATTCGAATCCTTTTTCTTTCAGGATGCGGCGCGCCTTCTCGGCCTTTTCCTTGCGGGCGTAGAGCTCGGCTTCGCCCAGCGCCGGGATAGCCGAGTCGGGCTTGTTGAGGATGTGGCTCTCGATGCCGTGCTGCTTGAGCACGTCTTCGGCCAGCTTGACCTGCAGCAGGTCGGTCGAGCGATAGATGCATTCCCAGTCCTTGTGGCTCATGCGCGTGTATTTTTTCGCTTTCGCAAAATGGGCCCCTGCCGCTATGGCCGGTGAAGTCGGTTCCAAGATAGCGATTGTCGCGGTTGGTGGGTAGTGTTTATGAATGGATTACTGAGTGGTGTCCTTGAATAGATGATCTCGCATCCCGAAAACGAGGCGGGTGCGAAGAGGTTTAGAGTTTAGAGTTTAAAGTTTAAAGTTTTTTTCTTTGATTATCAGTTTTTTGCAAAATATTCGGTTCCTCGGTTCCTCGGTTCCTCGGTTCCTCGGTTCCTCGGTTCCTCGGTTCTTCGGTTCCTCAAGCAAAACACCTCCATTGGCCATCGTCGGGAAATCCCGAATCGTATCGAGTGGAGTATCCTTCGTATCTGGTGTATGTCGTGGCGATGTGCCCAGGCAGCATTTGCCGAAAGGCAAAATCACTCCGGCCCGCACTTTCGGCCTACCTTTGGCGGGCATCAAAAACGACCATTCATGGAAGAATCGGTGATCAAGGAATTGCTCGATGTGATGCCGCAGCAGGGACGCGTCGAGTGGGTGAGCACGCGGCCCCGCCGTCGCGAGCCGCCCGTGCCTGCCGAAGCGGTGCAGGTGACGCCTGAAGCGGGGCTGGTCGGCGACCACTATGCGGGCCGCAGCGGCAAGCGCCAGGTGACGCTCATTCAGGGCGAGCACCTCGATGCAGTGGCCTCGATCCTTGGGCGGGATCGATGCGATCCCGCCCTCACCCGACGCAACATCGTGGTGCGCGGCATCAACCTGCTGGCACTCAACGGGCGGCGCTTCCGCATCGGCACGGCCGTGCTCGAAGCCACAGGCCTGTGCCATCCCTGTACGCGCATGGAGGAGAATCTGGGGCCGGGCGGCTACAACGCCATGCGCGGCCATGGCGGCATCACGGCGCGTGTCGTCGAGGGGGGCACCATCCGCATCGGCGATGCCGTGGTGCTGCTCAAAAACGCGGAGGGATGACGCGCTGGCAACGGTGGCGACTGCAATGGCTGCATTGGGAGTTCATGCCCATGTGGCTGACCAACCTGCCCGTCATCTTCATCTGGCTGTGGCATGCGCTGCGGGCACGCCACCTCTTTTTCTTCACCACGGCCAATCCCACCATCCCCACGGGGGGCGTGCTGGGCGAGTCGAAGAGCCGGATTCTTGAGGCCATCCCTGCGCAGTATCTGCCACCCACGCTGCGCGTGGCGGCCGGCACGTCGCCCGCCGTTTTGCGCAAGCAGTTGGAGGAGGCGGGCATCGCTTTTCCGGCTGTCGCCAAACCCGACGTGGGCGAGCGCGGCTGGCAGGTGGCCAGGGTGCACGACCTGGACGAGCTGTTGGACTACCACCGCCGCATGGTTGCCGACTATCTGGTGCAGTCGTTCGTGGACTGGCCCGAAGAGTACGCCATCTTGTACTGGCGCATGCCCGGCGCCACGCAGGGCCAGATCACCTCGGTGTGCATCAAGAAGCACCTTTCGGTAAAAGGCGACGGGCAGCGCAGCGTGGCTGAGCTCATGGCTGCCGACCCGCGTGCCGGCATGCAGTTGGCGCGCATGCAGCGCGAGAAGCCCGAGCTGATGCGCTACGTGCCGGCCCCGGGCGAGGAGGTGCTGGTGGAGCCCATCGGCAATCACTGTCGCGGCACCATGTTTCTCGATGGCAACCACCTCATCGACGAGCGGCTGACGGCCCTGTTCGACCGCATCAGCCTGGCCATGCGCGATATGCATTACGGCCGATTCGACCTGAAGTGCCGATCGATCGAGGCGCTGCGCGAGGGGCGCGACTTCGCCATCCTCGAATTCAACGGCGTGGCGGGCGAGCCGGCACACATCTACGACCCGGCCATGCCCGTGTGGGAAAAGTACCGCACCATCTGGCGGCACTGGGGCATCCTGTTGCGCATTTACAGAGCCCAACGCCGGCGGGGCGTACAGCCCATGAGCACGGGCGAGGCCTGGCGCGCCCTGAGGGCGTATTTCGCTTACAAGAAAAGGGTCGGGGCAGGTCGGGTTTAGGGTTTGAGTTTAGGGTTTAGAGTTTAGAGTTTAAAGTTTTTCTTATTGACTATCAGCTTTTTGCCAAATCATCGGTTCCTCGATTTCTCGGTTCCTCATCCATTGAAACCGCAGCCTTCGGCCGCAGAGGCCCGCAGTTTGCACGCAGCTTTTGACCAGGTTGAGGGTTGAGTGTGTAGCGTTGAGCGTTTGGCACCACTGTGCAATTTCGTGCGCTCCCTCACTCCTTCACTCCATCTCTCTTCTCTTCATCTCAAAAAATCGTCCCATGATCCTCGCTTTGCTGCTCGGTCTGGTATTGAGTTTCATCGGTTCGGTGCCGCCGGGCGTCATCAACACGAGTGTGGTGCACGCCACCTTGCAGCGGGGTCTGCGCGCGGGGTTGGTGCTGGCTGCGGGCGCTTCGCTGGTGGAGTGGGTGCAGGCCTTCGTGGCGGTGCTTTTCGGGCGCTTTTTTGCCGCCCATCCCGAGGTGGATTTCTGGTTCAACGTACTGGCGACCGTCGTTTTTGCAGCGCTGGCAGTTTATTATTTGCTTGTCGCAAAACCCGCTTTCCGCCTCGAAGCGGTACCCACCAACGGTCACCTGGGCGATTTCCTGCGCGGCGTGGGGGCCGCCACGCTCAACTTCCTGGCCATACCCTACTGGGTGTTCTACACCACCTGGCTACTGGCCAACGGCTACCTGTGCGACGACCTGATCTCGCTGGCCGTCTTTGCCACCGGCGTGATGGCGGGCACTTTTGCGCTGCTGTGGTGCTATGCCCGCTGGGCCGAGTGGCTGCAACGACGCGGCAGCGTGTTGTTGCGCTATACTTACAGCGCCATCGGGCTGATCTTTCTGGCACTGACGGTGTGGCAGGTGGTGCGGCTGTGGCCGTAGCGGCTTACTCCACGATGCCGAGGATCTCCCTGTAGCGCTTGCCGTCGTGCAGTACGGCAATGGCCGTGTCGATTTCGGGATCGTTGCGCAAGCCCACGATGATGCGGCCGCGTTCGAAGTAGAAGCGGCTGGCCAGCTCTTTTTCGATCTGGTCGATGATGGCTTCGCGATATTTTTCGAGGTCGTCTTTTTTGGCTTGTTCGATGCGTGCCTCGATGGCGGCCACTTCGGCCGACACGTCATAGCCCTCTTCCTCGGCCTTTTGCCTGAGCTCTTCGAGCAGGCGCTCGCTCTCGGTGTCGAAATCGAAGTCGTGGCTTTCGAGGAAGGCGAGGAAGTCGTCCCATTCGGTGAAGGTGAATTCCTCGGGCGGGGCGATGGTGTCGTGTTCGAGGCAGTACTGGTTGGCGTATTTGAAGATGAAGTACTTGTCGACGAGCGTCTTGAGGATGTCGCTGTCCTCGTCGGGGTCAATGAGGATGTCGGGCTTGATGCCGCCGCCGTCGAGCACGGTGCGGCCGTTGCGCGTCTTGAAGGGCGTGCGTTCCTCGTCGGGGATGTGTGCGGGCTCGCCGTTTTCGTAGCGCACCGCCTGGATGCAGCGGCCGCTGGGGATGTAGTACTTGGCCGTGGTGAGCTTGACGCGGGCGTTGTAGCCCACGTCGCGCGTGTTTTGCACCAGCCCTTTGCCGTAGGTGCGCTGCCCGACGATGACGCCGCGGTCGAGGTCCTGCATGGTGCCCGACACGATCTCGGAGGCCGAGGCCGTACCGCGGTCCACCAGCACGACGAGCGGCAGGTCGGGCGCCACGGGCTGGTTCAGTGTCTTGAAGCTGCGGTCCCATTCTTTGACGCGGCCGCGCGTGCTGACCACCAGCTCGCCCTTGGGAATGAAGACGTTGGCCACGTTGACGGCTTCGGTGAGCAGGCCGCCGCCGTTGCCGCGCAGGTCGAAGATGAGGCCTTTGAGCTCGGGATGTTCCTCGCGCAGCTTCTGCACGGCCTGGGCCACGTTGCGGCCGGCATCGCGCGTGAAAGTGGTGAGGGCCACGTAGCCGATATCTTCCGATACCATGCCGTAGTAGGGTACGTTGGGGATGCGCACCTCGTCGCGCACCAGCGTGAGCGTGATGGGTTCGTCTTTGCCGGGGCGGCGCACAGTCAGCTCGACGGTGGTGCCGGGGTAACCCTTCAGAAACTCGCCGATCTCGTCTTCGGTGCGGCCTTTGGTGCTGCGCCCGTCAATGGCGATGATCTGGTCGCCGGCGCGCAGGCCGGCCTTCCATGCGGGCGAGTCCTTGTAGGGCGCCATGATGGTGGGGTAGTCGTCCACCTGCTTGATCTGGGCAC
>WFYJ01000253.1 GCA_015490175.1 Saprospiraceae bacterium
GGTTCCGACTTGTCGGAAAACAGCTTCCGACTTGTCGGAAAACAGCTTCCGACTCGTCGAAAGCCTCCGACCGACCAGTCGGAGCAGGCACCGAACATCGGGGATGAGAAGATGTGATGATTTTCAATGTTTTTTATTTTGAAAGTCAAATTGTTATCCATTCTGATGTGTCTCGCGATGTCACCGTGTCACGTCGTCACGATTACAGACTTTTTCAGGAGGGGACACCTCACTCCTCACCCCTCTCTCCTCTCTCCTCTCTTCTCACTCCTCTCTCCATCCCTCCGTCCCAAAAAATCCCGTAGCGGATTGCGCCGGGTTTGCCTATCTTTCACCATGGCCAGAACCAAATGGCCGTTGCAAACGTAAATTTGTCCGAACCTCGAATTTCCAGAATTGCTGCAACGACAGCAGCCCAACAGCAGGACACGAAACATGAACTACAGCACCTCGAAGCTTGTGGACAGAGATTCTTTGTACGAGGAACACCAGTTTGTGGTGGAAAACAAACAGTCGATTCGTCGGCTGGACAAGTACCTGTTGCAAAGAATCGCCAACATCTCGCGCAGCCGCATCCAGAACGCCATCAAGGCCGGTTCGGTGACCGTCAACGACGAGGAAGTGAAGCCCAACTACCGCGTGCGGCCCGGCGACGTCATCAGCGTGCTGATGCCGCGCCCGCTCGATGAGGCCTGCCGCGTCATCCCCGACGACATCCCGCTCGATATCGTGTACGAAGACGACGACGTGCTGGTGGTCAACAAGCCGGCCGGCATGGTCGTCCATCCGGGGGTAGGCCATTACCGCCGCACGCTCGTCAATGCCTTGGCCCACTACTTCCAGGGCAAGGCCGACATCCCGATCATGGACGGCAACCCCGAGAACCGGCCTTTCCTCGTGCACCGCATCGACAAGGACACTTCGGGCTTGCTCGTCGTCGCCAAGAACGACTACGCCATGGCCCATCTGGGCAAGCAGTTTTTTCGGCACACCATCCACCGCCGCTACTACGCCCTCGTGTGGGGGGAGCCCGAGGCCGACGAAGGCACCATCCGCGGGCACGTGGGGCGCGACCTGCGCAACCGCCAGCGCATGGCCGTCTATCCCGAGGGCGACCACGGCAAGTGGGCCGTCACCCACTATCGCGTGCTCGAGCGCCTTTACTACGTCAGTCTGGTCGAATGCCGCCTCGAGACGGGGCGCACCCATCAGATTCGCGTGCACATGCGCCACATCGGGCATCCGCTCTTCAACGACCCGCGCTACGGCGGCGACCGCATCCGCAAGGGCACGGTCTTCAGCAAGTACAAGCAGTTCGTGGACAACTGCTTCAAGATTCTGCCGCGGCATGCCCTTCACGCCAAGGAGCTGGGCTTCGAGCATCCCACCACCGGCGAGTTCATGAAGTTCACTTCCGAGCTGCCCGACGACATGCAGGCGGCCTTGGAGAAGTGGCGCAGCTACGTGCAGGCCAAAAAGGAGCAGATCGGGCGCGAGCGCGACGGCTGAGCGCGGCTGTTCAGCGCGGCAACCAGTTTTCCGGGCCTGCCTTTTCCACCAGATGCCACAACACGATGCCGGCGCAGACGGCCACGTTGATGCTGTGCTTGGAGCCGAACTGCGGAATTTCGACGGCCTGGTCGAGCAGGGGCAGGGCCTCGTCGCTGATGCCGCGCACTTCGTTGCCCAGCACCAGAGCCAGCGGCCGGCCGGCAGGAGGGGCAAACCGGTGCAGGGGCGTGCTGTCGTGCGTCTGCTCGATGCCTGCGATGAAGTAGCCTTTCGCTTTCAATTGTTCAAGGCAGTCCGTCACGTCGTCGTGGCCGTGCCAGGGCACCGTTTCGGTGGCGCCGAGGGCCGACTTCAGAATTTCGCGATGAGGCGGGCGCGCCGTGATGCCACACAGGTGGATTTGCCTTGCGGCAAATGCATCCGCGCTGCGAAAGATGCTGCCCACGTTCAGTCCCGAGCGGATGTTGTCGAGCACGAGCACCACGTTGCGGCGCGGCATTTGCCGAAAGGCATCCGCATCGGGGCGGCCCAGCTCTTCCATGGTCTTTTTCCGGAATGATGCCATGGCTTTTCAATGGGTGTTTTCGTAAAGAATCACGCAGATGCCGCCCTTTTCCAGCCTGTGCCGCACGGGCAGGCTGTCGAGGCGGGCCAGCTCTTCGTCGCTGAAGTCGTTCATGACATTGCTGTAAAAAACGTAGCGGTGTCGCTGCCAGTCGAGCCGGGGCAAACCCTCGGTGCGGCCCGACAGGTCGAACTTGTCGAACGGGCCTGCATTGGGGAAGCGGGTGCCCACCGCGCTGAAGGCAATTCCTTCCCTTTCGATTAGTTGGAGCATCTGGCGGCGCAGCCCGTACCAGGGCCAGTGGGCCGTGGTGCCGTCCCATCCCTGGGCGATGCCGCGCGGATACACCCACAGGTGCCCCGACAACAGGAGCGCCGCCATGAAGGGCAGGCCCCATTTGCGGAAGCGGCCCCCTGCCTGCCACGCCTCGATGCCCACCCACAGCGGCATCAGCAGCAGCACGGGCAGGAAGTAGCGATGGGTGATGGGGTTGCTCACCGGCCACATGGCCGCGGCATGCACGGCGAGGAAGCAGAGCACGTAGCGGGGCAGCGGCGCCCACAGCCATCGGCCGAAACCCTTCCGGAAAACCAGCAGCGCCAGCAGCAGCCACCAGGCCAGCCGCCCGTAATCGAGCAGGCGCCAGCCCGTGATGCCGGCATTCCAGGCCAGCCCGGCGATACCGGAAAAATGGCGATGCGCGTTCCAGCGCGGGTTGGGCGTGCTGAGCCACCATCCCGTATGGGCGTAGTGCGCCCCGAACCAAAGCGCCCAGACAGCGGCCGCGCCCAGCCACGGCCACAGCGCGCGCAGCGACAGCGGCCGGCGGGCGTCATTTGCCGAAAGGCGCTGCATCAGCCAGAAGAGACCGAGCGCCGCCGCCGCGGGCAGACCGCGCAGGCTGAGCAGACCCAGCGGCGCGAGGGCCGCGAAGAGCCAGCCCTCCTGCTTGCGCAAAACGGCGTTCAGGGCCGTTAGCGCGCATGCGAGCATGGCCAGGTCGGCGCTCACAAGGCCGGCCTGTGCCAGCAGCGTGGTGTCGATCAGGGGAATGAGAGCCACCCATGCGGGCAGCCCGGGATTTTGCTTTCGCAAAAAATCGAACAGGCGCTGCCACTGCCAGGCAGTGACGAGCAGCAGCGGCACCATAAGCAGGTGGCTGACCGGCAGGGTGCGCCCAAAGACCACCCAACCGCCCGCCACATACCAGTTGAACAGGGGCGGATGGCCCGAGTCGAGCTCGGGAGGAAGGAAGGGCGTGGCAAAGCGCTGCGCGTAGAACCACGTGCTGCGCACCGAAGCCTGGCTGATGGTGTCCCAGAAGAACTCGTCGTGGCGGCTCCACACGGCAATGCCGCACAGCAAGAGGGCGGTGAGCCAGAAAACGGGGCGACGGTAGCGCATGGTTTGCATGGCAGCCGGTTGAACGAAAGATCAAAAACGAAGGCGGTACCACTGCTTCGACTTGAGGAACCACAGACTCACGGCGATGATGACCAGCCAGTACCACACCTCGGCGGCCCAGGCCCACAGCAGGCCCAGATGCCAGTACTCGACCACGAGCCAGGTGTAGATGAGATAGCCCACAGCGCAGGTGGCCTGCAACTTGAGGCCGGTCATGGTGGCGCCCGTGCCGGCCAGACCGTTGAAAAATACGCCGCCGATGGAAAACAGCGACAGGATGAGCACCAACAACCAGAGCAGGGGCCGCGCCTCGGTGATGAGCGACATGTCGGTGCCGCCGAACAGCGGATAGAGCAGCGTCTCGGGGAAAGCCGCCACCGGCAGCGCCAGCGCAATGGTCGTAAACCAGCACAGGCCGGCCGTCTTGCGGATGATGGGCACCACGGCCTGCCGCTTGTTCATGCCGATGAAGCTGCTGACCAGCGTGTTGACGCCGGCGGCATAGCCCCAGGACGGGATTGACAGCACCAGATACACGATGCGGCCGAGGTTGGAGATGGCCAGCGGCCGCTCGCCCATGTTCTCGATAAAGCCGAAAAAAAGAAACCAGCTGCCCAGCCCTACGATGGCCTGTGCCACCATGGGCACGCTCAGGCGGAACAGGTTTTTGATGAGCTTCCAGTCGATGTCGGGCAGGCGAAACAGGTGATAGCTGCGCGCCTGGCTGTCGCCGAGGATGTAGAGCACGAACGCCGCCAGTGCTGTGTATTCGGCAATGGTGCTGGCCAGGCCTGCCCCCGCAATGCCCATGGCCGGCAGGCCGAAGTGGCCGAAGATGAGCGAATAGTTGAGTACGATGTTGACCACGGCCAGCAGCACCGTGTCGTACATGATGAAGCGCGTGCGGGCCACGCCCGTGTACAGCGCAATGATGGCCACGCCGGTATAGCTGGCAAACACGCCCCACGAGCGCATGCCCAGGTACTCGAGGCTCTTGTCATAGACGGCCTGCGAGTTGACGATGGCCGAAAAGAACCACGACGCCCCGAAGTACATGAACAGAAACATGGCCACGGCCAGCATCAGCTCGAAGTAGAGCATGGCGTAGAACGCCCGTCCCACGCGCTCGGGATTGGCCTCGCCCATGCGGCGCGCGATGATGATCTGGCCGCCCTTGCTGAAGCCGTAGCCGATGGCGGCAATGACCAGATAGAACACGCCCACGAAGCCGATAGCGGCAAAGTCCACCTCCGTCAGGTGGTACAGAAAGATCGAGTCGGTCAGTGCCAGCAGGTTCTGCACCGCACTGCCCAGCATGATGGGCGCCGAAATGGCGAAAATCTGCTTGTAGGTCGTGTTCAGGGGCATAGGTGCGCAAAGGTAGCGATTGGACTTCAGCAGGCACGGAATGGATGGAAGTTCTGATCGGTGGAAGGGGGGCATGAGGGCGCAGGTGAATGAGCTACCGCACGCGAAGGGTGTGTGCGTCATGCCGCTTGCACCGTTTACACCTCTGCCGGGCGGCTACGTGGCTCACTGCCTGCGTTGCCGGATCTCTTCGATCACCACTTTGCGTTCGCGCGATGCTTCGAGGCTGTACACCGACCCGCGCAGGTCGTCGAGGCGGTCGCTGATGCGGCCCGAGCTCTGCGTTTCGCCCAGCGGCAATTCGGAGATTTTCAGCAGGCCTGCGTCGAGCCAGGGCTTCAGTGCGCCCTGCCGCCAGTTGGCGAAGTGGTTGCGCACGCTGGCGATGCGACGCGCGGCCAGCAGCAGGTTGTAGTCCGACTCGGCGCGGGGACTGGTGTAGCCGCGGATGCGCAGCTCGACGGTGTCGCCGCGTTCGAGGCGGCGTAGCAACAGCTCGCTGAAGGCCTCGAGCCATGCGCAGCCCCGGTCCACTTCCTCGAAGAAGGCGTTTACGGCTTGGCGCACCGAGTCGGCGCTGCGGCTGTCGAGGCCTTGGCTGAGTACGGCCGCGTATTCCGCTTTGCGCGCCTGATAGGGGGCACAGGTTTCGAGGTAGGCCACGCCGGTGGTATCGGAGCGGCTGCGCGGGTCGGGCATGTCGTTGTCGAAATACAGCGCCAGCGGCAGAAACTCGGGCAGGGTAGGGGGTGGGGCCTGGGCGGCGGTGTCGGCAGGTGCCGCCGCGATCGCGGCGCTGTCCGGGGCGTGGTTCCTTTCGCCTTTCGGCAAATGGCGCCGCAGCTCGAAGAGGTCGTTGCAGCAGTGCTTGCTGTCTTCGTCGAGGTAGCGGCTGCCCGGGCGGTTGGAAGCCAGCCAGGCGCGGGTGCCGTTTTCCGAAAGGAAAAAATACAGGTCGTTGAAGCTGCTGTTGATGGGTGGGGCGGGATGGCGTGGGCCCAGGCTGTCGGGAGGCCAGGGAGAATAGAAAATGTCCCATCCGCCCATGGCTTCGGGGCGGTTGGAGGCGAACCACAGCGTCTGGCTGGGTGCGTGAAAGAAGGGCGTGCCCTCGTCGTAGGGCGTGTTGAGGGCCTCGAGGTTGCGCAGTGGTCCCAGGCTGTCGCCAAACAGCGGTACGGCCCACAGATCCAGGCCGCCCTGACCGCCCGCCCGGTCGGAAGCGAAGAACAGCCAGCGCGTGTGGGTGGTACTGTCAAAGCCGATGGCGGGCTGGGTGGTGGTGCAACCCTCGATGTTGACGGGGGGCGGCAGCGGCTGTCCATGACGCGACCACCGCCCGTGCCGATCACGCGTGCGGATCATGAGCTGGCAGCGGATGCGACTGCCCCGTACGAATCGGCATCGCGTGTAGAAGAGCGTGTCGCCGGCGGGGACGAGATGGGCCGTGTGGGCATCTTTTTCCTGAAGCCGGGCAGGCAGGGGGCGGGCCCGGCCGTCGCCGATGGCGAAGTAGAGCCTGCTGAGGCGGCGGGGCGGCCGCGCCGTGTCATTGCGCCACAGGTAGCGGTTCGACGAGAAGAACAGCGTGTCGCCGGCCTGCCAGGGGGCAAATTCGTTCCAGCCCGTATTGACTGCCCGTCCGAGGGGACGGATGGTCCAGGTAGTGTCGGGCTGAGCTGCCATGCGTTGCGCTTGCCGACACGATTCGGCAAGCTGCCGGGCCTGATCGAGCCAGCGCACTCCGCCGCGCCCGGCCTCGATGAAGGCCTCGAAATGGGCGATGGCGTCGTCGTACCGGCCCAGCCTGCGGTACATGTCCGCCAGATGGAGGCGTGCCAGTGGGAATCGGTCGGGATCCAGATCCAGCAGTCGCTCGTACATCCGGGCGGCCGACTCCCATGCCAGGCGCTGCCGCAGCACCTCGGCCTGCTTCCACAGCAGCAGCGGGTCGTCGGGGTGTTGCAGGAGAGCCTGGCTGTAGTAGTACTGCGCTGTGTACCAGTCGGCCTCGCGCACCGCCTGATCGCCGGCCTTTTCCCAGGCGCGCGCCGGCTGTGCAAGGGCAGGCACCACATACAAAAGACACAGGAACGGGAAAACGAAGCGCATGGGCCGGGCTTTCGCCAAATATAAACTCAACGCAATCAGGTTCGGGAATTTTTGACGATAGTCAATGGCCAAAAGACGATTTTTTGAGATGGAGAGAAGAGAGATAGAGTGACTGGGCACACTGCGTCAGCGCTGCGTCTTCTGCGTCTGAAAGATCATTCAGTTACACAGAGCGCCACTGAGCACGCACTGAGTTTCACAGAGTTGTAAACCCCAAACCCTGAACCCTTGAATGGTACTTTTTTCAGGGCACGCCCCTCCTCACTCCGTCTCTCCATCACTCCTCTCTCCGTCACTTCATCACCAACTCCCGCCCGTATCTTGCGCGGAAAAGTCAGGGTACCTATGAAAGTGACATTGCTGCACATAGGCGACGAGCTGCTCATCGGACAAATCGTCAATACCAATGCGGCCTGGATGGCCCGGGCACTCGAGACCATAGGTGCGCGGGTCGTGGAGACCATCGTGGCAGGCGACGACCGGGCACACATCCAGGATGCACTGCGGCGCGGTCTTTCCATGGCCGATGCGGTGTTGATGACGGGCGGTCTGGGACCCACGCGCGACGACCTGACCAAACACGCGCTGGCCGAGTTCTTCGGCGTGGACATGGTGTTCGACGAGGCGTGCTGGCAACACCTCCAGCGGCTGTTCGAGCGGTTCGGCAAGGAATGGAACGACGCCCATCGGGCGCAGTGCCTGGTGCCGGCAAATGCGCGCTTGCTGCCCAACCGCATGGGTACGGCGCCGGGCATGTGGTTCGCGCACGACGGCAAGGTGGTCGTGTCGCTGCCGGGCGTGCCGTTCGAGATGCAGCACCTGATGGAGGCATACGTCTTGCCAGGGCTGAAGGAGCACTTCCGGCCCGAGCCGCGCCTGCACCGCACCATCTGCACGGTGGGCGAGGCCGAGTCGGTGCTGGCCCAGAAGCTGGCGTCCTTCGAGGCCGAGCTGCCTCCCGAAGTCTCGTTGGCCTATCTGCCCTCGCTGTTCGAGGTACGCCTGCGCCTTACGGCAAAAGGAGCCGATGAGGAGCGGCTGCGGGCGATGATCGACGAGCAGACGGAAAAGCTCGTCGCCATCCTCGGGTCCTGCGTGTTCAGCACGGAAGGCGAGGCCATCGAAGAAGCGCTGGGACGCATTTTGCGAAAGCACAAGCTGACGATCGCCACGGCCGAGAGCTGCACCGGCGGGCATATCGCGCACAAGATCACCAGCGTGCCGGGGGCGTCTGACTACTTCCTCGGTGGCGTTGTGTCGTATGCCAATGAAGTGAAAATGAACGTGCTGGGCGTGCGTGCTGAAGATCTGCACCAACACGGCGCCGTAAGTGAGCCGGTAGCGCGCCAGATGGCCGAAGGCGCGCGCCAGGTCATCGGCGCCGACCTGGCCGTGGCCACCACGGGCATTGCCGGCCCCACGGGCGGTACACCCGAAAAGCCGGTGGGCACCGTCTGGATCGCTGCTTCGCTGGGCGACCAAACCGTTGCCCGGAAATACCGGTTTGGGAAAATGCGGGGCCGGAACATCGAAATGGCGGCCGTGGCGGCGCTGGCCATGGCGTGGGAGCTGGTGGTGGGGCGTGCGGGCTGAACTGCGGTGCCTCATCGGTCAAAAAGGGGCGGTCTGGCCGGAAGATTGGCGCAATCATTGTGCACAGGCAGGCACGAGTCCTCGATCGCATTGATGAAAACCCGTATGAAAGGTTGGCTTGTACTCGCTTTGCTCTGGGTGGCCCTGTCTGTGGGAGCTGCCCCTTATGACTATGTCGTCAGGGTCGTGGACGAGGAAGGGGAGCCGCTCGTCGGCGTCAACGTCTATACCGACGACTATCGCTTTGCCGACGTGACCGACCTGGAAGGAAAGGTGGTGCTCAGGGATTTGCGCTACAACGACATCGTACATTTTTCCTATCTCGGCTATCAGGAAGTCGCCTTGCCCTTTTATGAAATCCGCAAGCGGGGCGGCATCATCCGCATGGTGCCGCAGGTGGAGGAGCTGGCAGAGATCGTGGTGGTGGGCCGTCGCGACGATGCCCCCGAAGACCTGACCTGGCAGGTGGAGCAGATCGATGCCCGCCAGATGGAACTGACGCAGTCGCAAACCACGGCCGACGCCCTGGCGGCCCATGCCAACGTGTTTGTGCAGAAAACGCAGATGGGCGGCGGCAGCATCGTGCTGCGCGGCTTCGAAGCCAACCGCGTGTTGCTCGTGGTGGATGGCGTGCGCATGAACAATGCCATCTACCGCAACGGCCACCTGCAGAATGCCATCACGGTGGACAACTCCATGCTCGAGCGCATGGAGGTCATCTTCGGGCCGGGCTCGCTGCTCTACGGCAGCGATGCACTGGGTGGCGTGGTCCATTTTCGATCGAAGGATCCAGTACTGTACTTCGGGCCCGAGCCCGACGGCTACCAGGCCGAGACGAACGTGATGAGCCGCTATGCCACGGCCAACCGCGAGAAGACCATCACTTGGAACCTCAACTACGGCAAGCAACGGTGGGGCTCTTTCACCAGCTTTCGCTTTTCGGACTATGGCGACCTGCGCGCCGGCTCGGTGCGGCCGCCCGAGTATCCCGATTTTGGCTTGCGCAAATACTTCGTGCGCCGCGTCGATCAGGGCGACCAGGTGCTCGAAAACGGCTACTGGAAAGTGGTGAACGGCGACTCCGTGTTCGTGACCGACTACGACGATCAGGTGGGCACGGCCTACCACCAGATAGACCTGACGCAAAAGATCAAGTACCAACCCGGCCCCAACTTCTACCTTCTGGGCAACTTCCAGTTTTCTTCCACCGGCGATGTGCCGCGCTACGACAAGCTGACCGAGCTGGGCAAGAAAGGCACGGAGCGCGACCTGAAGTTTGCCGAGTGGTACTACGGACCGCAGAAGCGGATCCTGGCCTCGCTCAAGGCGCAGTTGCGCAATGGCGGCAGCGTCTATGATCGGGCGACCATCATCGCAGCCTGGCAGAAGATCGACGAAGATCGGCTCAAGCGCAAGCTCAACAAGGAATATCGGACCTTTCAGCTCGAAGACGTGTACGTCTGGTCGCTCACTGCCGACTTCGACAAGCAGGCCGGGCCGGGCAGCTTCGCGTGGGGTGTGGACCTGCAGCACAACATCGTGCAGTCGAATGCCGGCAACGTGAGCCTGCGCACGGGCAAAGTAGTGCGCAACGTCCTGACGCGCTATCCGGGCGGTGGCAGCCGCCTCACTGCGCTGGGCGGATACTTCACCTACAGCATTCACACGCGCGACTCGGTGTGGCGTCTTCAGGCCGGCCTGCGGTACTCCATGACCGATTTGTTTGCGCGCTTCAAGGCCGACGACCTCATCCAATGGCCCGAGGCCTATGTCCAGGGCATCGGCAGCCGCAACGACGCCCTCACCTGGAGTGCCGGCCTCATCCTGCAGCCGCGGCGGGGCGGGTGGCGCTTGCAATTGCTGGCCGCCACGGCTTTTCGGGCGCCCAACATTGACGACTTTGCCAAGATCAGAGAGAAAAACGGCTACGTCACCATACCCAACCCGGCCCTGTTGCCGGAAGAAACCCTCACCACCGAAGCCACCCTGAGCAAGCGTTTTGGCGAAAGCCGGGACAACCACCTGCTGATAGGAGCGACGGCGTACTACACGCAACTGCACAACGCCATGGTGCGCGCTCCCTTTGCCTTGCCCGATGGCAGTACCACCCTGTGGCTCGACGAGGACGAGCTGGTGACCATCGCCAATGTCAATGCCGACAACGGCTTTGTCTATGGATTGAGCGGGCAGGTGGAAGGTCGCCTGGCCGGTCACCTGTTCGCAAAGGCCAACGCCAGCTTCACAAAGGGGCGGCGCAGGTTTTACAAAACCTTCGAAGACGGCCCGGTGACCGTCATTGATACCCTGGTGCCGCTCGATCACATTCCACCACTCTTCGGACAGGCCATGGCAGGATGGGAGAACGACCGCTTGCGGGTGGCGGTATCCGTGCGCCACAATGCCGCAAAACCCCTCTCGGAATACGCCGTCAGCGACATCGAATTCGACGAAAACGGCCGGATGGTCATTGACCGTGGCGGCACTGCCGACAACCTCGAAGAAACGCCCGTCGTGGTGGGCCCGGATGGGAAAAAGTCATGGGTGGGCAGCTATGCCTGGACCATTGTCAACATACACGCATCGGTGAAGCTGGGCGCTCATCTCCGGCTGTACCTCGGCGCTGAGAACCTCACCGACTTGCACTACCGGCCCTTCGCCTCGGCCATCTCGGCACCGGGCCGCAACTTCATCTTCAGCCTGAAGGCCCGCTTCTGACCATGCTCGGGTGGGTGAGGAGCGATGGAGTGATGGAGAGATGGAGTGATGGAGTCCTCAGATTTCACAGATTGTCGGGATCTCAACCCTCAAATCCCTCATCCTGAATCAGCCGATAGGCCTCGTAGCCCTGCTTTCGCAAAATGCGCACGGCCTTGTCGGCCCAGGTGCAGAAAGGGCCGCGACAATAGGCGACGATGGGCTTGTCGCGAGGGATTTCAGCCAGCCTCTCCCTGAGTTGGTCGAAAGGGATGTTGTGGGCGCCGGGCAGATGGTGGTGGTGGAACTCCGCTTCAGGACGCAGGTCGAGCAGGAAAAAACGATCGGGATCGGGCCGCTCGTCGAGGTGTGGCAGGCTTTTGCGCTTGTTGTGCATCAGTCTGTGCAATTCCGGCACGTGCGCATAGGCCAGTTTCAACAGCAACTGCCAGAGCGATTGCACTTCCGTGCCGGCAAGTGAATAGTAGACATAGGTGCCCGCTTTTCGGCTGCGTACCAGGTTCAGCTTCTTCAAAATTTGCAGGTGCTGCGAAGCATTGGCCACAGTGGTGGCTGTGGCCCGGGCGATTTCCTCTACCGACTTCTCGCCGTTGCGCAGCAGGTCGATCATTTCCAGCCGCGTAGGATTGGCCAGCGCTTTGACGAAGCGGGCCATGGCCCCATATGCTTCATCCTTGAAGGTGCGATTGTCTTTCATCAGGAATTTTTACGAGCTGCCCGGTTCAAATTCAAGAAAAATATTGAATATTTGTTACGGGCACTTTTCAGGTTCGCTTTTGTGCGAAAATAAGCGGATACTGAAAAACGACCCTGTTTTCGACAGCATGAATCTGACGAAAGGATGAAAGAAAAAGACAAACCGATACTTGGCTTGCGCGCAAACGCCCGGCAGTTTGCGCTGTTGGTGCTGATCAATGGTTTTGTGGGGGCCATGGTAGGGATGGAACGGACGATTCTGCCCCAACTGGCGGAAGAGGAGTTCGGCGTGGCC
Source organism: Saprospiraceae bacterium (assembly GCA_015490175.1). Classification (GTDB taxonomy): domain Bacteria; phylum Bacteroidota; class Bacteroidia; order Chitinophagales; family Saprospiraceae; genus WFYJ01. The sequence goes on from WFYJ01000253.1 coordinate 12,261, forward strand.
TCGCGCACGGCCATATTTTCGTTCATCATTGCCTTCGGAATCGTGAAGGCACTCGCCAATTACTTTGCCGGCAGCTGGGCCGACAGGCTGGGGCGCAAGCGGCTGTTGATTGTGGGCTGGCTGTTCGGATTGCCCGTGCCCTTGTTGCTGATGTGGGCACCTTCGTGGGGGTGGGTAGTGTTGGCCAATGTGTTGCTGGGCGTCAACCAGGGACTGGCCTGGTCCACTACCGTGGTCATGAAAATCGACCTGGCAGGCGAGAAGCGGCGGGGCCTGGCCATGGGCTTCAACGAGTTTGCGGGCTACCTCGCCGTGGCGCTCATGGCCTTCGTCACCGGCTGGATCGCTGCGGAATGGGGGGTGCGTCCGTGGCCTTTCGTGCCGGGGCTGGGGCTGGCCTTGCTGGGCCTGGCATTGTCGTGGTGGCTGATCGAGGATACGCGCGCGCATGCCGCCCTCGAAGCTGCCCATGCCCGACAGCCCCGCCTGTCCCACGTGTTTTTCGATACCACGCTGCGGCATCCGGCCCTTTCTGCCGTGACGTTTACGGGGCTGGTGAACAACCTGAACGATGCGCTGGCCTGGGGATTGTTTCCTCTGTTGCTTGCGCAAAAAGGGCTTTCGCTGTCCTGGATCGGTCTGGTGGCGGGGGTGTACCCTGCGGTATGGGGTATCGGGCAGCTCTATACGGGCCATTTGGCCGACCGCTTTTGCAAAAAGGACTTGCTCACCATCGGGATGTTGGTGCAAACGCTGGCGCTGGTACTTTTCCCACTTGTTGGGCAACACTGGATGTTCGTTGGACTGGCTGCCTTGCTGGGATGGGGCACGGCCATGGTCTATCCCGTAATGCTGGCTTCGGTGGCCGACTTCACGCATCCTTTCGATCGGGCGGCGAGCATCGGCGTGTTCCGCCTGTGGCGCGATCTGGGCTACGCCATTGGCGCCCTGCTGGCCGGGGTGTTGGCCGACTGGTGGAGCCTCGATCTGGCTATTTGGGTGGTGGCTGCCCTCACGGCGCTGGCCGCCGTGGTCATCCTGTGGCGCATGTGGTGCCCGCCGTCGGTGTGATGGAGAGATGGAGTGATGGAGAGATGGAGTGATGGAGAGATGGAGTGACGGAGGTTGAGCCGCACGGCGGTGCGTCTTAGGCCTTTCCGGCGGGCGCCATTTGCCGAAAGGCGATGCCATAGCGGCAACAGATTGGGCCAGACCTGGTCGGGCTGAAGCAATGCCAGCGCGAAGTGGACGAGCGCCTGGGCCAGCACCCATCGCTCGAAGGCAGCGTCGGTGCCGAAGTGATGGACGACCACAACGTACCAGGCCAGTCCTGCCGCTGCGGTCAGGCCCTGGACGAGGTACTGGCGAACGAGGGTGCGCATGGTGGTTTGCAGGTGTGGTTTGCTGGTGCTTTCGCAAAAAAGCCCCAACTTTCGGCCCCCGCAAACAAAAATTGGAGGAAATGAAACGAATCCTGTTGTGCTGCTGGCTGCTTGCCGGCGCCATGGTGGCCTTGGGGCAGTCGCTCGAGCAGCGCTTGTTCGATTTGCCCGATGTGACCTTCAAACGCATCGAAGCGCCGCAAGGATTTTCCGAAGCCTGGGAGTTGCGCGTCCGCCAGCCGGTGGATCACACCGACCCCTCGAAAGGGTACTTTTATCAGCGCGTGTTTTTGAGCCATCGCGGCTTCGACCGCCCCACGGTGATCGTGACCGAAGGATACAACCGCTCACACAATCGCATCTACGAGCCCACCGAGCTGCTGCAGGCCAATCAGCTCGACGTGGAGCATCGCTACTTTGGCGCCTCGGTGCCCGACTCGCTCGACTACACCTGGTTGACGCTCGAACAGGCCACGGCCGACCTGCACCACATCCGCGAGCTGTTTGGCCGGATCTATTCGGGCAAATGGGTCAGCACGGGTATCAGCAAGGGAGGGCAGACCACTATCTTCTATCGGTACTTCTACCCCGACGACGTGGATGTGAGCATTCCCTACGTGGCGCCGCTCAACCTGGAATACGAAGACACGCGCATCTACGACTTTCTCGACACCATTGGCAGCGACGAATGCCGCAAGAAGATCTACGAGCTGCAGGTGCGCCTGCTGAAAAACAGGGACAAGGTGCTGCCGCTGTTGCGCTGGTATGCCCTGGGTGCCAAGCTCGAATTTACTTATCTGACCCTTGAAGAAGCCTTTGAGTATGCCGTGCTCGAATATCCCTTTTCCTTCTGGCAGTGGGGGTTCAGTTGCGAGGATATTCCGGATGGCAAGGAGCTGGAAGCCGACCTCAAGCATTTGATGGATGTGGTGGGCATTGCCTTCTATTCCGATCGCGACATTGAAGCCTATGCGTCGCACTACTATCAGGCTGCGACCCAGATGGGATACTACGGCTACAAGACCGAGCCGTTTGCGCGCTGGCTCAAAGCACTGCCCGTACAGCCGCATCCGCATGCAGCTTTCGTGCCCGGCAAAATGAAAGTCACCTTCGACGGCACGCTGGTACGGAAGGTGTACGACTGGCTGGCCGAACACGGCAATCGTTTCATCTACCTCTACGGTGCCACCGATACCTGGTCGGCTACGCGCGTGCCCGAATCGGACAAGGTGGACAGCGTGTGGTTCATCCTGGAAGGAAAAGACCACCGCACCTGCCGCATTCGCAATATGACCGAGGAAGAGCGCAGCAAACTCGTCGAAACGCTGGAACGCTGGCTCGAGGTGGAAATTGAGTGAGGAGAGAGGAGTGATGGAGAGAGGAGTGAGGAGTGATGGAGCGATGGAGTGCGGGAGTGAATCTGTGGAAATCAGTGGTTTCTGTGAGCTCTGTGTGACTGAATGGTTTTGCCAGTTTTTTTTCAGCAGGCGCTTAAATTCAAAAAACATGAGATACGTACTTGCGCTGATGGTATGGATGTGGGCACAGGCAGGGGTGGCGCAGGAAGCGGCCTCGGCATCGGCCGATACGACCGTGTACATTTCGGTTGATGAGCCACCGCGTTTCCCCGCCTGCGAGGACCTGGACACCACCGCAGAAGCCAAGACCCGCTGCGCCGAGGAAATGCTGTTGCGCTTCATGGCGCAGAACATCGTGTATCCTTTTGAAGCGCGCGCGCAAGGCATCGAAGGCACGGTGGTGCTTTCCTTTATCGTAGAGCCCGATGGTCGCCTGACCCATGTCAAGCTGGAGAAAGACATCGGGGGTGGTTGTGGTGCCGAGGCCCTGCGCATCGTCAATGCCATGATCGAATCTGACTTGCGCTGGGTGCCCGGCAAGCTCGACGGCAAGCCGGTGCGCGTGCGCTACACCTTGCCGGTACGGTTCCGGCTCGAGGATCCGCCCGAGTTTGTGATGATAGGCGCCGACACGGTGTACGTCGTATTCGACGATACGCTTCAGTTCGAGGGTGGCTCGGAAGCGCTGGCGGCTTTTTTTGCCGAAAGGCTGAAATACCCCGAAGCCTGGATTGATAGTTGCCTCGCAGGGAAAATGGACCTCAAGCTGCTGGTGCCCCCCGAAGGCTGGGTGCGCGTGATCGACATCCAGGACTATTCGGGGCTGGGCCTGGCTTTCTGGTGGGAAGCCATCGTGGCGGCCTCGGAGACCACGGGCAAGTGGAAACCGGCCACGCGCAACGGTCGGCCGGTACCGGCCGCCTACGACATCAGCGTGACCTTCCTGCCGCCGGGCGAGGGGTGTGCCGAGGTGCGTGCCAATTTTGCGAAAGCAGAACAACTCATCGCGGAGGGCAGTGCCCTGTTCAATGAAGGCAAGAAGGAAGAAGGACTGGCCAGGATCAACGAGGCCGTGGCCCTTTTCCCTGAAGATGCCGAATACCGATATGTGCGCGGGCAGGCCTTGATGAACATGGATCGCAAGGAAGAGGCGTGCGAAGATTTCAAGGCCGTCTTGCGCCATGTGCAAAACCCGCTCGTGGCACAGTTGGTGCCGTTGCTGTGCAAGCCCGAGGGGCAAGAGTGAGGGGTGCACTTACGCCTTCGAGGCTTGTGGGGAGCGCAGACGTTCCAGCCACGCCACGGTGCGTTGCAAGCCCGAACGGAGCGGGGTAGGGGGCACGCCCAGCTCTTTTTCCATGCGCTCGGTGCTCAGGTGCCAGTTGTAGAGGTATTTTTTCACCCATGGGGGCGTGATGAGCGGCGGAGTGCCGAACCATTCGGCGCGCAGGTGCATGGCATGCGCAGCCAGACTCATCACCGGGATGGGCAGCCGGATCATGCGGTGCCTGCGCCCCGTCACCTCGGCCAGGATTTCGAAAAACCGGTTGAAGGAGGCGTTTTCGCCGCCCAGGATGTAGCGCTCGCCCGGCTGGCCCTTTCCGAGCGCTGCGAGGTGGCCTTCTACCACGTCGTCGATATAGACGTAGTTGCCCACGCTGCTGCCGTCGCCGGGGATGATGCGAAACTTGCCTTCGAGATAGAGCTTGACCATGCGCGTCACGCCGTTGGAATCGCTCAGCAGGCCGGGGCCATAGACCCGCGTGGGATTGACGATGACGATCTCCATGCCTGCCTCATCAGTCAGCTTGCGGGCGAGGGCTTCGGCTTCGGCTTTCGAGGCTTCGTAGTCGGTGAATTGGGGCAGGCGGCGCGGCGTGTGTTCATTGGAGGGTTGGCCATTTTCGGAAGGACTGATGGTGCCTGCCGTGCTGGTGAACACGACGCGGCCGGCATCGGCGCGGTGGGCCTCTTCGAACACGATGCGCGCCCCTTCCACGTTGATGCGGTAGAACAGTTGGCGGTCCGGCGCCCAGGGTTTGGCGAAAGCCGCTACGTGAATGACCGCATCGGTGCCGCGCACGGCTTTGCGGATGCTGTCGCGATCGAGGATGTCTCCCTTGAACAGGTGGATGCCTTCCTTGCTTCTGAGCGGAGCCGCCCTGGCTTCGGAGCGATACAGTGCGTGCACTTCATGACCTTGCGCTGCCAGCGCTTCGCAAATGCGCGTGCCGATGTAACCCGTAGCGCCTGTGACGAGTATCTTCATTTCAAGTGGTTTTGCTGCCGCAAAAATAGGTGGCGGCTTTGGCCTTTCGGCAAGGAAAATGCGCTATCGTTTTGCGTGTATCTTTGCCGCTGAACCTGATTGTGGCACCCCATTTCCGCCAAAATGTCGAACCCGTCCTCCAACAAAATCGATTTGCAACTGCTGGGACGCGTGCTGTCTCTGGCTCGCCCGTATCGCGGCATTTTCGTGCTTACCGCGGTATTGGCCGTCGTGCTGGCGCCGGTGTCCACGGCGCGTCCCTGGCTCATCCAGCACCTCGTAGATCAGTACATTTTCACCTTCGATATTCCGGGTTTGACGCGGATGGTGCTGGTGCTCATTGGCGTGCTGATCCTCGAGGCCGTGCTGCGCTATTTCTTCATTTTCGCCACGCGGTGGCTGGGGCAAATGGTGGTGCGCGACCTGCGCGTACGCGTGTTCAACCACGTCATCCATCTGCGGCTCAACTATTTCGATCGCACGCCTATCGGTACCACGACCACCCGCACCATCAACGACATCGAGACGCTCAATACCGTTTTTTCGCAGGGTGCCATCACCATCATTGCCGACTTGCTGACGCTGGTGACTGTGCTGGGCGTGATGCTGTGGACGAGCTGGAAGCTGACGTTGATTTGCCTGACGACCATGCCGTTGCTCTTGCTGGCCACCTGGATTTTCAAGGAAAAGGTAAAGGTGGCCTACCAGAAGGTACGCAACCAGATTGCCCGCATGAACGCCTTTTTGCAGGAGCGCATCAGCGGCATGCGCATCATCCAGATCTTCAATGCCGAGGAACAAGAGATGCGCAAATTCCGGCGCATCAACCGCGACTACACACAGGCCAACCTCGATTCCATCCTGTACTATGCCATCTTTTTCCCCGTGGTCGAAATCATCAGTGCAGCCTCGCTGGGCCTGATGGTGTGGTGGGGGGCCCGTGGCGTGCTGAGCAGCGATGTGACGCTGGGTGCGCTGGTCGCTTTCCCGCTCTATCTGAACATGCTGTTTCGGCCCATGCGCATGCTGGCCGACCGCTTCAACCAATTGCAGATGGGCCTGGTGGCTGCCGAGCGCGTGTTCAAGCTGCTCGACTGCCACGAGCACATGGATAACCACGGCAGGCTAAAGCCGACAAACTTGCGGGGCGAGGTCGCTTTCGAGCACGTGTGGTTTGCCTACGTGGACGGTGAGTGGGTACTGCGCGACGTCTCGTTCCACATCGAACCGGGCCAGACGATGGCCATCGTCGGTGCTACGGGCTCGGGAAAGACCACCATCATCAGCTTGCTCAACCGCTTTTACGAAATCCAAAAAGGCCGCATCCTCATCGATGGCCACAATGTGCGCGACTTCGACCTGTTCGCCCTGCGTCGCCATATTGGTGTAGTGTTGCAAGACGTGTTTCTCTTTTCCGGCACCGTCATGGAAAATATCACGCTGCTCGATCCCTCCATCACAAAGGAGCAGGTGGTGGCTGCCGCCAAAATGATCGGGGCGCACGAATTCATTATGCGGCTGCCGGGCGGGTACGACTACGAAGTGATGGAACGCGGGGCCACGCTCTCAATGGGGCAGCGCCAGCTCATCAGCTTCGTGCGGGCCCTCGTGTTCAATCCGGCAATTCTCGTGCTCGACGAAGCCACCAGCAGCATCGACCCCGAGTCGGAAGCCATCATCCAGTACGCCATCGAGCGGCTCATCGAAAAGCGTACCAGCATCGTCATTGCCCATCGCCTCTCTACCATCCGCCATGCCGACAATATCCTGGTGCTCCATCGCGGCGAGGTGGTCGAGTTCGGACCGCACGAAGAGCTGCTCAAGCTCGAAAAGGGCTACTACCGCAGGTTGTACGAACTGCAGTTTGCGGAAGTGTGAAAGGATGGTTGAGCGCGGTTGAGCCCACCTTTTCCGACAGGGTCGGAACGGGGCGAAGGTTGAGACCCACGGCGTGTGTCTGTTGAGGCGCTGGCGGCGCCAGCGATGTTGAGAGGGCCTAATGATGAATGAGGAACCGAGGAACCGAGGAATCAAAAATTTGACAACAAACTGGTAATCAATAAGAAAAACTTTAAACACTAAACACTACCTTTCAACTCTCAACCAGGTTAAAAAC
>WFYJ01000254.1 GCA_015490175.1 Saprospiraceae bacterium
TCACCGCTGATGAGGCGAATGCCCTCGAGGCCGTTGGCCTGCCCCCGCTCGTAGATGGTGTGCAGGTAAGGCCGCTCGGCCTCGTCGGTAGCCACGATGATCTTGCCGCACAGCTCGTACGGCACCTCGCAGGTGTCACAGAACGCGATGAGCCGGCGCCAGCCCCCGCGGCAATTGATTGCCTTGAGGCTGCCCGGCTTGTAGTAGATGCCGGAATGGATGACGCCGCTGTTGTGGCTCGACTGATGCGCTGCCACCTCGGCTTCCTTTTCCAGCACGCATATTTTCAAATCCGGCGCCTTTTGCGCCAGTTGCCAGGCCGTTGCCAGGCCTACGATCCCGCCGCCGATCACCGCCACGTCGCACTGCTTCATGTCGTCCCGTTTTCGGCCCACAGCAGCAGTGGTTCGGGCTCGAAGCGCGACCAGTCGATCTCGTCCTCCTCGTCGGGATGATAGACGATGTATCGGATCTTGCGGCTGATGAGCTTTTCGGCGCGATCTACCAGCTCGAGCAAGTATTTCTTGTCGATGTCGCCAATGATGAGCAGATCAATGATGGGACTGTCGAGCCCCTTCGAAAACTCACCCACGAGGAACACCTTCTTCACCTTGCCCAGCTTCGCGATCACCTGTTCGATCACCTGGTCCAGTCCGATGTACTTGCGCAGGATGTTGTGTACCTCCTTGAACAGCGGATGCTCGGTGTTGGCGCGAAAGTACTTGCGGTTGCCCTCGTATTCCGATGTCAACATGCCGGCTTCTTCCAGCCGGTTGAGCTCCTGCCGTATGGCATTGCTCGACTCTCCGAACTCGCTCTCCAGCCCGCGCAGATAGCCCCGCGTGTTGCTGTTCAAAAAGAACTTGAGCAACAGCTTGATGCGGGTTTTCGAGCTGATGAGCGCGTCAATCATGTATTCAACTTTGAGTAGCAAAAGTACTCAAATAACGTTTCCACGCAATATATGGCGGACATTTTTTTCAAAAAAACCACACAGGTGCGGATTCCTGCAGCCTTTTTACCGTTGGATTGCCCGAAATACGGAAGGAATGTTCATGAGTAATGCGTCGGGCCGTTGGATTGCGAAGCAGGGGCAAAGATAGCCAGCCCGAACAAGATGCCAACCATTTGCACCAGAATTTTGTGCAAAATATGAATTCAACGGGAACAAGCGGTTAAATCGGTGAAAGCGGTTAAATCGGTGAAATCGGTGGAAGCGGTGGAAGCGGTCAAATCGGTCAAATCGGTGGAATCGGTGGAAGCTGCCCCCCGGCTATGCGAGCTCCTCCAGCCACCGGCACAGCAGGCGCACGCCGAAGCCCGTGGCGGCGCGGTCGCGGCTGAAGTCGCCATTGGCCAGGGCCGTGCCGGCGATGTCGAGGTGGGCCCAGGCGGGATGCGCGTCGGTGAAAAATTCGAGGAACTTGGCCGCAGTGATGGCGCCCGCCATGGGTTTGTCGCCGAGGTTCTTGATGTCGGCCACGTCTGTTTTCAGGTACTCCATGTAGTCGTCCCAGAGGGGCAGGCGCCAGAGGCGCTCGCCGGTGGCCATGCCGGCACGGAAGAGCGCATCGGCGAGGGTATCGTTGGACGTGAAGAGGCCGGCCGCTTCGGTACCGAGGGCGCGGATGCAACTGCCCGTGAGCGTCGCCAGGTCAATCATCAGGTCGGGATGGTGCCGGCGCACGGCCCAGGCCAGCCCGTCGGCCAGCACGAGGCGCCCTTCGGCATCGGTGTCGATCACTTCGATGGTCTTGCCGCTGTAAGAACGGATGACGTCGCCGGGCTTGAGTGCGCGCCCGTCCACCGCATTTTCGGCGGCAGGCACCACGCCCACGAGGTGCACGGGCAGCCCCAGGATGGCGGCCGCTTCCATCGTGCCGATGACGGCTGCGGCACCGCCCATGTCGCTTTTCATCAGATGCATGTTGGTGGCGGGCTTGATCGACACGCCCCCCGTATCGAAGGTGATGCCTTTGCCCACCAACGCCACCTTCTTGCGCGCGCCGGCAGGCCTGTATTCCATCACGATGAAGCGAGGCGGATGCGCACTCCCCTGCCCTACCGCCCTGAGAGCGTGCAGGCCCATGGCCTCGATGGCGTCCTCGTCGAAGACGCGCACCTCGAAGCTGGCCCGACGCCCCGCGGCCTCGGCCTGCTCGGCCAGCCATGCAGGTGTTTTGATGTTGGAGGGCGTATTGACCAGGTCGAAAGTGCGGTGCATGGCCTGCGCCAGCCGCCACTGGAGCTGCAGCACCTCCCTCAGTTCGTCACCAGCGCGCGGGTGGACAATCTGAAGCGCTGCCTCTTCGCTTTCGAGCGGGAAGGGCGTGCGCGCATCGGTCTTCAGCAGCTCCTGTCGGTACAAACCCAGCCCCATGCCGTAGGCCACCGCCCCGGCCCAGGCCTCCAGCTCATCGGCACCGACATGCCCCAGCCATACGGCCACGCCCGGACCCAGGTTTTTGCGCTTGCGCAAAACGAGATAGCGCAGCGCACGCACAATGCGATGGGGCGCCGTGTCGTCGCCGATGCCTGCGAGCACGTAACGCTTTCCGTCTTTGCCGAAGAGCACCAGCATGCTCTTGTACGCTCCGTCGAATTCTGCTTCGAGCGAAGCCACGGGCACGTCCACGCGGTGGGTCAGCCATTGCCAGGCGGCGGCGCGCTGGTCTTCGGCTGTGCCCAGCGGGATGAGGACGGCATCGGCAATGCCTCGGGTGTCGGAGTGGATGGCAAAATGCATGAATCGAATTTTGGGACAGCCTTGTGTGACAAGGCATTATACTCAAATCAAAGTGGTTCGGGAAATCCTGCGGCAGTGGTTGAGTTGAGGGTTGAGGGTTGAGAGTTGAGGGTTGTAGAGTTTAGAGTTTAGAGTTTAGAGTTTAAAGTTTTTCTTGTTGATTATCAGTGTATTGACAAATACTCGATTCTTCGGTTCCTCGGTTCCTCGATTCCTCACTCATTGAAACCGCAGCCTTCGGCCGCAGAAGACGCAGCGCTGACGCAATTTGCGCGATCGGTCACTCCATCTCTCTTCTCTCCATCTCGGAAAATCGCCCATTGACTATCGTCAGCAATTCCCAAACCGAATTGCGTTGAGTGCCTTTCGGCAAATGGGCACAAAGTCATGCCGTTCCGACGGGCGTTGCGAGGGCGCGGCGCCTGAAAAACGCAAGCCGTGCGGTCTCAACAGCGAGCACAGCGAGCATCAACCTACAAATGAATCACCTCGCCATAGGCGGCAGCGGTGGCTTCCATGATGGCTTCGCTCATGGTCGGGTGCGGGTGGATCGACTTGATGATCTCGTGACCCGTCGTTTCGAGCTTGCGAGCGGCCACCACCTCGGCGATCATCTCGGTGACGTTGGCGCCGATCATGTGTGCGCCCAGCCACTCGCCGTATTTGGCGTCGAAGATGACCTTGACGAAGCCCTCGGGCGCGCCGGCGGCTTTGGCCTTGCCCGAAGCCGTGAACGGAAACTTGCCCACCTTGATCTCGTAGCCCGCTTCTCTGGCGGCCTGCTCGGTGTAACCTACCGAGGCCACCTCGGGCGAGCAGTAGGTGCACGACGGGATGTTGTGGTAGTCGATGGGTTCGGGTTTGAGGCCGGCAATGGCTTCCACACAGGTGATGCCTTCGGCGCTGGCCACGTGCGCGAGGGCCGGACCCGGAATCACATCGCCGATGGCGTAGATGCCCGGCACGTTGGTGCGGTAGTATTCGTCTACCTTGATCCAGCCGCGCTCCGTCTGGATGCCGAGCGTCTCCAGGCCGATGTTTTCGGTATTGGGCGTGACGCCGGCAGCCGACAGCACCACGTCGCACTTGATTTCGTCGGTCTTGCCCGTCTTGCGATCCTTGACCACCACGGTGCACGAACGCGAGGTGGTCTTCACCTCCGTCACTTCAGTGTTGGCACGCACGTCGATGCCTTTCTTTTTGAAAATCTTGCCGAGCTCCCTGGAGATGTCGGCATCCTCGCGCGGCAGCAGGCCCTGCTCCATGTATTCGACGACAGTCACCTCGGTGCCGATGGCATTGTAGAACCAGGCAAACTCGACACCGATGGCGCCGGCGCCCACCACGACCATCCGCTTGGGCTGCTTGTCGAGCGTCATGGCCTGGCGGTAGCCGATGATGCGCTTGCCATCGATGGGCATGTTGGGCAGCTCCCTTGCGCGCGCGCCCGTGGCGATGATGATGTGATTGGCCGAGTATTCGGTCACCTTGCCGTCGGCATCGGTTACCTGAACCTTCTTGCCGCGGGCCAGCTTGCCCGTGCCTTTGATGACCGTAATTTTATTCTTGCGCATGAGAAACTCCACGCCCTTGCTCATGGCTTCGGCCACACTGCGGCTGCGCTTGATGATGGCGCCGAAGTCGGCCTCGGCCTTGCCTGCCTTGATGCCGTAGTCGGCAGCGTGATTGAGGTATTCGAACACCTGGGCCGACTTGAGCAGGGCCTTGGTCGGAATGCAGCCCCAGTTGAGGCAAATGCCGCCCAGTGCTTCCCTTTCTACCAGCCCTACCTTCATGCCCAATTGCGAGGCGCGAATGGCCGTCACATAGCCGCCCGGGCCACTACCGATGATTATCAGGTCGAATTGATTCATTCTGCTTCGATTTTTGTGGTTTCGAAAAGGCGGGCCAAAGATAGGGGCTACGCCATGCAAGTTGGGAATGTGCCGGTAATATGATGGAGAGAATGAGAGAATGAGCGAGGAGTGACTGGCCGGGCAAACTGCATGCGCACTGCGCCAGCCAGCGCCTGGAAGCTGCGGTTTGGTTCAGAGGAGGGTCAAACAAAAAAGCTCTGTCCGATAGACAGAGCTGAATCAAACTAACTTACTGATACTTAGGCTAAATCTTTATACTCAAATCAAAGTGGTTTGGGAAATCCTGTTGGAATTGGTTTAGAGTTCAGGGTTTAAAGTTTAAAGTTTTTATTGTTGATTATCAGTTTTTTGTCGAATCATCGGTTTCTCGATTCTCATCCATTGAAACCGCAGTTGTCGCGCAGTTTGCACAATCGGTCACTCCCGCTCTCTTCACTCCTCACTCGTTCACTCCGTCGCTCCATCTCTCCATCTCAAAATGACTATCGTCAATAATTCCCAAACCGAATTGCGTTGAGTATATGTCTCTACTGGCCGGGATACAAATTTAATATAAGACCATTTTTCATACGTTGCCACTCACACAATAGTTTCGCCCGCCGATGAATTTTTTCGGCAAAACTGAAGGTTCGATTGTGTTCACTGATGCGGGATGCCTTGGTGTGCAGGATGCGACACACCGATGAGGAAACTGCCTTGCGCGGGATACATCAAGACGGAGCCCCGAGCGGGTCCGAATGGGCGGGTGTGTTTTCTCATCAGTATGTCGTTCGTCTCAGCGTGCACAAAATTAAAATCCCCGCGAGGTAAAGTGTCAATTTGAGCGCGGATTTTCTTCAAATTTTTTCTTTGCCATAACCAACAAGCTGAAAATCAGCCCTGCTCATTCGATTCGCTGCTCCAGCACCACCACGAGCCACCACTCGGTGCCCATCCGATAGTCTTCGACGCGCAGCCGGATGTGCCCCGGCAGTTCGATCGGCACGCCGGGCCGACCCTCGGCAGCGATGGCCTCGATGGCGTCGGCCCACTGCGCAAAAGGTGCCCACACAGGCGACAGGCCCGACATTTTGCGAAAGCGCTTTGCCGCTTCCCGGAACAGATCCTGGTCGAACACCTCACCTGCCGGCGCCGGTGCGAGAAAGCGAAATTCCTGCCGGATCAGGTCGCAGCCGCTCTGGTAGAGCTCGAAGCGCTCGCCACCGACCAGCGTCAGCTCTTCCACGCTCTCCTGACCATGCCGCTCGAAGTGGTGCTCCGCCACGGCTGCCATGGTGTCGGAAGCGATGGGCGTCGGCGTGCCCGCAGGGCAGGTGGCGGCGGCATCTGACCCTGAACCGCACCCCGGCGCAAAAAAGCAGGCAACCACACTCAGCAACCACCAGTGCCTTTCGGCAAATGATACCTGCACGGACGATGAATGGCTCATGGTCTTTCTTTCAGCTTGAATGTCGGAGCGCATTGCCCATCAACGAAACGACGAGCCCGATGCGTATATCC
>WFYJ01000255.1 GCA_015490175.1 Saprospiraceae bacterium
GCTGTTGGCCCAGGAAGTTGATCACGGCACTGTTGACGTCCAGCGCGCCAAATACGTACAATTCCTCCACTCCCTCCACCGGCAGATAGCGTGGCTGGCCTTCCCTGCCTTCCTCGTCCACCGGCGTGAACTTCAGGGTGTTGTCGCGCCTGCTCAAACGCCCGGGATTGAACAGGTAATAGGTCTTCTTCATAATGTGAATATGGCTTCTTCCTTCAGGCTTTCGCCAAAAACAGCTCTTGTCAGGCCTCATCTATGAAGCAATACTCATAGTATGCACACTGCTTGCACACCGGCAAGCGCACGGTTGGCGGACAAGGCCCCTGCACGACACGCACCACCTCTTCAACCCATTGCGTTACCGCCAGCTCGTCTGCTTCGTCGAGTGCGGGCACCCGCGTGCGCTCCCGCAATTTCGGATATTCGATCACCCCTTCGCAACCCGCTACACCACTCCGTTTCAGCAACCAAAGGTAAAACTTCACCTGAGCCACATGCGCCTCCTCCATCCGGTCCGATTTCTTGGTCTCGTGCACCACGCGCGTCGAAGGGTTGAAGTAGTCCACCACTGCCACACCCTGCAATCCGTTGCCCAGCGGCACATCAAGTGTTACCTGCCGGTTCTGCTCACCCCGATCCGGATAACTCGCTTCGCCAATCAGGCGCCCCTCCTGTACCAGCACGCTTTCCTGCTCCATCTGTATGCCATGATGAAACAACCACAACTTGCGCTTGCACGTGATCAGATAGGCAATATGAGTGGCGGTGATGCGCATACCGTTGATCCTGTATCCAAGAAAAAGAGATGCCCTTGCCAAGGGCATCTCACAGTCCAAGTACTTCAAGCTACTACGCGTTCGAGAGCTGGTTTTTCAAATAATTTGCAGCTTCTTTTATAGCATTTGCCGACTCGTTGACCACATGTGCATATGCACCAGCAGCCGGGGTCACGAAAAAAGCAACTCCTGCGAGCCCTTCATCAATAACCGGAATCACCTTACCGTCGGAATCCTCTACCAATTTGGCCCTGATTGCATTGCCGATCAACTGCGCGTTGTCCGAAATAGCAATAGCCAAAGTGGTCATCACATCAAAGGTCCGCGACTGGTTGGAGGTAATACGCCAATCTGTTATTGCTCGAGCCAATGCATCTGCAATTTTTTCTCGCATGCTCGCTGGGGCTTGCAAGCATCGCCCATAATACCGGTTTTCTACTTCTTCCCAGCCTTCTTCTCGAAGCTTGGCCTCAGTCTCTTCTGTAATTTCCGGTTCATAGCGATTCAGCGAAACGCAGAAAAGGCGCTCGAGATCTATTGCCACGTCCTGAAGAAAAAGTCCTGTTGCCCGAGTTTGACCAGGAATCCATTTACGAAAGAGGCTGCGATCTTTCCCCTCGAGCAAGGCAACAATTTCTTCCTCAGACAAAGGAGTGCCTTGGGGATTGCGCACAATAACTTTACTGTTAGGACGATCCGAGCGGTCGAAAGTGATATTCTCCTTGTTAACGGTAGCCAATTGAGGATGCAAAGCACGCATTGCCGAAATAGAGAGCGGACTACGGCGCTTAAGCGTGCGCTCTTTCCCCCCTTTACCCGCTTTCATCCATCCTCCTATCAATTGGTCGGGATAAGAAGGATCACAGCTTGCAAACACCTCACCTTCCCCGATTTCACCTTTTTTGCTCACATCGAAAACAAAGGTGGTTGGCGCTGGCATAGCGCCCAAATGAGATGACATTGCGTCAATAATCGACCTCTTGACTTGCTGGCCGCTTGAAAACGGTACAGAGCGATTAACAACAGGGTCAAAATAGGACTTTTGTCCATTATCAACTGCAAACACACTGAAATCTACTTTTTTGAGCGTGCGTACATAAATTGCTTTACTACCCATTTTTCTTTTTTTTGGTTAAAAAATAAACACTCATTCAGCTTCGTTCTTGGTAAGCATAGTCGAACTTGAGTAAAACATTGAAGTATCTAAACTCTTCCGGTGGCAAGTAATGAACAAAGTCTCTCAGTTCTTTGAACAGATCAAGGGAATCCGAGTCCCATTCAGATGACTGAATGATCTCGGTGAGGTGCTTCAAAAACGCACCTTTCGTACCTGCCTGGAGCAACTGCGTCACGTTGTTGGCAAACTTGGTACTACCCTTTTTGTCGCTCCGTCGGTAATCGTAAAGAGCCTTGGCAACACGCTCGCTAAAATCGAGCTGTTCTTCTTTGTTTTTGGTAATCATAGCTAGTAACCATGTTTTAAAGATTCGGAAAGGAATGATGTTATCTTTATAATCTTTATCAGGCTCAGCCTTTTTCCTGAGCTTTGGCATCTTGTCAGACGAGTAATAAGGCTTCAATTTGGGCGGCTCCAGTGCCTTCAAACCTATCGCTCCTTGTGCACAAGCCGCAGTAAAGTGCAATCCATACATTTCATCATACGTACGGAGATCTGTCAGGGCATCATTTTCACCAAAAAGCTTCTTATAAAACCGAATGAGCTTTCGCGGCGCTTGAAGCTGCAAGGGGAAAAAACCCAAAGTTTTGTTCATTTGCCCAAATGAATATACATATACCATTATGGTGTTGGTATCATCTGGCAGGTTCCTTGCTATATTGAAAAAAAGTCGAGCCCAGTTTATCGTGTTTATTTCCAGCCTGTTATTGTCCTGCTTAAAGACCCCGACATTATTAAGCGATGCAAAATCGAAATCATCACTATAGTCTGAACTATTCACATAGCTTAGCCACTGTCCGTTCCACGAAGTCAGTTTGTTGGGCGCAAGATTGATCGTTGGATCATCAAGAAATTTCCTGTAAACATCCCAGCCTTCCACGATTTTGAGCAGGATGTCGGGATGATCAAACAGCAGGATATATCCACCCGAAATGCCCACGCCAGTAGCCGCACCAATCCAGGAAAGATAAACGTCATCATCGGGCACATCAACCACAATATCTGTTACCATGCCTGACGTAAAAGCAAACTCCTTTTCTTCTGAAGCAGGAAAACCTAATGCAATACTTGCATCACGTGCTTTGAGATTTTTCACCTTGTCATGAAAAGCCACCAGTTTTTCTCTACGTTCTTCTGGAGTAAGAGTCCGAACTTTCTGACCTTTTTTCATTTGCACAAACGGGGAATTTGTTACCCACATTAAATACTTGTTAGAGTCAAAAAATTTGGGAAAGATAATTTCGTCGAAAAATGTTTCGGGAGAGTAATTGGTGGCATACATGCGATTATATGCATCCAAAACTCGCCTGCCAATAGCAACCGTATACATAAGCAAGCATTTTTAAAGATCATAAAAACACTGATGATTCTTTCTTTAACTGAAGCCCAAGCTCCCTGGAGTAAAACTCCGAGGGAATGACGAAGGGCCTTTTACCAACGTCAATCTGTGGAAAATCCTTTACCGACCAGAAACGCATGGGAATTTCCAGCGCAGCTCGTTCGGCTGCCCGCCCCTGTTCATAGCTCAAAACATCTGTATCGATAATACAACTCACCGTATCTATATCCAGAATATCCAACAGGTAGGATTTCGCATAATGCGTGAGAGGAGCGATAGTCATGCGACCATCCTTTTTAAAGACCACATGTTGCTCGATATCGAGTAACTGCACTTCCGGATACACCTTGTCGATAAGGTGCTGCAAAGTTGTCTCACGAAGAACTTCCCCGTTCGGCAAGACTTCATAACTCCGTTGCAGGACTTCAAGATCATAAGGGCGTGCTTCCTGTGAACTATCAGGCGGAGGAAGCACATATACCGGTTTGTAGTGCCCAATAGTAGCTTTGGACCGTTTCCTGTTAATCCGCCCAAAACGCTGAATGAGTGCATCAATAGGCGCACAATCGGTGATCATAAGATCGAAGCTGATGTCGAGGCTTACTTCCACAACTTGGGTAGAAACCACGATACAAGGGCCGTCCCCGGTATTGAAACGGTGAACAGGTTGCTTTTTCTCATCCAACCCCAACAGAAGGCGTTCTTTTTCCGATCGATCGCAACGCTTGAATCGGCTATGTAACAGCAGCATATCAACGTCAGGGAATTGTTCACGCAATTGCGTGTATCTTTCCTGAGCGTATTGCACACGATTACAAACTACGAGCACTTTTTCACCTCGGCCAATGGCTTTCTCTACGATATCCAACACCTTGTCAGGATCAGGTTTGTACACTTCATGTCGGTCAAAAGTCTCCAATACTTCCGGCTCCAACCGAACCTGGAATGTATGTTCTTCTCTTAACAAGGAAAGCAGTTCCTGATACAGGCAGGTCGGGAGTGTGGCAGTACCTATATGAATCCTGCAGTCCAATTGGCGCAACAGCTCCACGATACGCACTACAATCGCTTGAGATATTCCCGTATAGGTGTGCACCTCATCGAGGATAACGTCGCACCCTTGCAAATCGAGAAGCAGGGCTTCGTAACCATTCACTCCGAAGAGGGCCCCCGCAAGCTGATGTGGAGTCAAAACTTTCACGCCTGCACCGACCAGTGGTTGAAGCACCTGTTCCACCGGCATGCCGTTTTCTACAATGACTTTGGAGCTGCCATGCAAAATGCGGATATCAAGATCGGGATTCAAAGGAAGCAAGTCATTCTTGATACGTTGGTACATTGCATTGATAGAAGCCTGAAAAGGCAAAGTATAAAATACACGACCTGTGCATCGTCGCAACAAGAAATCAGTTTTGCCAGCCCCCGTAGGTGCCACGACTATGGTGTGTGGCCGCGGATCTCCGGCCGCCATAAGTGAAAGCGGATAAAGTGCATGCTTGCGCTCGTAGAAGCCCAAGTCAGGTGCTTTGAACGTGCGAGGTATGTAATCAGAGGTCTCTTCGATCAATGCCGATGCAAAATGATCGGCAGCCATGAGCAAACCTCTCCATTTTGCATAGCCCCGTTGTTTGATCTTTTTTTCACAACACGCCACCACACGGTAGTATGCATCCTCTGCGCTCTTTAAAGATGGCGCTTCAGCAGTTACAAGCGGCACTCCACATTCCCGAAGCAGATCTACAGCTTTGGGCGCCCATTCTTCCCATCCTTTCGCATGAAGTGCAAAGACATCTTCATATTCTTCTTCAAGATCAAGAATTCCTTTTCGACGTGGGTCGTTCTTTATCGATTTGTGATGAGCTACCACCATATCGATCAACGACTCGTGAATCTTTTCATCGAAGCAGGGTAAAAACAGCAATGAGGCCAGCTCGTGCCGAAACGGGAAACGAGGCTTTTCTTTGGCTTTCAGCCGTTCTTGAAAAACCGGGCTCGCTTTCCCGATATCATGCAAAATAGCACCTGCATAAGCCAAATTGGGATCGAGATCAAAAGCTTGAGCAAAATGCAAGGCTGCTTCTCCCACATGGAGCAAATGGGCATGCAATGGCGTCCATTCCGGCTTCCCTTTGGCTTTTATTTCCGGATATATCCAATTCATTGCTTTGATTTTGGCTAACCATAAAAATCAAGGCACAGGTGTGCCCACCACACGCAACCATCCATACATCATCTCATTATTGTTGAATCGATTGTATCCGACTGGAAAAGCCAGATCATTTTTTTCAAAAACGAGTTCGAAACCACTATACCGCGAATTCAGCTTGAATTCCTCCTCCTCCAATTCAGCAACGATTTCTTCAGGGAGAAGAATGTCCTCATTACGAGCCAAACAAATGTGCTGCGTAGCAGCTACCACAGCGTCTTCTTTGGAACCAAATGCCAGCCAAAGGGTAGGGTGTAACAATACTCCACGATTGAGAATCGAGCGATCGCGCTCTATTCGGCTTCGACTCACATTCCAGCCACGTGCTTGCACCACCTCTTGCTGTATACTTATACCTCGATAGGCAAGCCTGTGTCCCTTGATCTTGTAAATCCCCCAAGGCTCTTCAAGCAGGTAGGGAAATAGTTTTCGTTCTATCCCGGCCACCATCGATGGGGTAAGAAACTGCTGGCTATAGCAGATCTCGTCACGTACAGCCGTCCAAGGCTTGATAAAAGCAAATGGTCCTGTATAGCGGACAAGGTATAGCTTATTCATTTTTCATTTTTTATTTAATTGCACCAAATCCGATTCCGGTAGAATTGCCAAGTCCAACTTCCCATGCAAACTGCTTGACTTCGTTATTGCCCAAAATGATCACGGGACAGATATTGGCACGGTTACCCACTCCTTTGTAGTTCACGAGCCGAGTCTTTGCTCGCGGGAAGTGAGTATTGAAATGGATCTGAAAGTCGTCTGAAAAAGACTTTCCGGCCTGCTTCATTCTGGTGAGCAAAGTCTCTTTCAGTAGCTCTCCCGCCGTGGGATCTCTGAAAGTCACGTGCGCTACTCGATCTCCAATACGTCGCTTTATCAGAATGGGACTTGCCGGATAAAACACCACTCTGTTGGACAAGTCGGGGGTAGGGATCAGGTAAACTTCATTCACGCACAGCCCGAAAAACATTTCCGGGTCGCGCTGAACTCCTTCAAGTATTCGTCCAAGAAACTGATTGTCGCAACTGCTGATAAAGAATTCAGATTCGTCCTGGATGACAAAGCCGTCTTCAGCTACCTGCCCGATTTTCAAATTGGAAAAACAGAATAGAGAAGGTTGCCCATGGTACGGGTTGTCCTCTCCCAGCCACTTGTGGATAGTTCCTGCCATCAGGTGTTGATGATCAAATGGAATTATCGTACCCGTGGTGCGGATTTTCAAATAAAGTCGCATTGTGTCAGATTTTTGTTCGTCGTGCTATTGCGCAATATCAATCCAGCCTTTGCATCACTATGAAAGGCGCTTCCCTTACCAGCTCCCGGAGTACCAAATTTTACTGGCGAAACACTGAAGCAGACACACCCTGAAAGTGATCATATGGAAAGCGTGCCATGCCAACACATTCACCCGGACTTTTCCTGAACGGCATCCAACCAACACAGACCAGTAAGTTGAAAAGCAATAATGACTGTTGATCTGACATAATTTTTCAGAGCTCATCTCAACCAGATGCATGAAAAAAGTGTTCCTGCCACAAAGATACCCATGGTAGATGTTGTTTCCAAGTTAAATCCTCAGGCAAATGAAAAAAAATTGCAAAGGAGCCAAAAGACTCTTGAGGCGCGTACCGATTTTCATCATCAAGTTTCTGATAAAGATTGCAGTATCCGATCTCCTTCAGGACCTTGACCTTTTCTGACCACTTCCATTGACTTACCCTCCAGTTTGCCCGATTGAAGCCCCATTCAATCGAAATAGATGGTTTTGTTTTTTGTGCGATTATTCCCAAACTTTGTATTCTCTTTGTAGTCGGACCAAGTTGGAATTGAAATTGGTACATGTTGTTTCCTTGAAACCTCTAATCGCACCACAGTGGAATTACTTTTCACCAAAATCATCTCCATTTTCTTCCATGCTCACCACCGGTATTCAGGCCAGAGACGAAATTCTCGCTCGTTTTCGTGTAGCGATGCCACACTTGCGCGCGCGCTATCCATTGGTTCGTATGGCCATTTTCGGCTCTGTGGTTCGCGGTGAAGCTCAATCCGACAGCGATGTGGATATTCTCGTTGAGCTGGAGGCTGATGCCGGTATCGAGTTCTTCCAATTGGCACTCAACCTGGAACGACTCCTCGGTCGCCGCGTCGATCTGGTCAGTTGCAGGGGCATCAAGGAACGCTATCTGCGCCTTATTGAAAAAGACTTGGTATATGTCTGAACGTACACCCCCAATTACTGATTGAGGACATCCCCGATGCCATCGAGCACATCCAGGCATATACCACCGACATGGACCGCGAGGCCTTTCTTGCCGATCGGCGCACCATAGATGCCGTGATCCGTAATTTTGAGCTTATTGGGGAAGCTGCTGCACGCCTTCCCCTCGCTTTTCGACACACACATGCACATATTGACTGGCGCATACTCATTGATTTTCGCAATCGATTGATTCACGCATATTTCGGACTGGATTTTCTCACATCTGGAATGTGGTTGTGCAGCATTTACCTGATCTGAAGCGGCAACTTCGAGCACTGCTCGCAACCTTGGACTGAACCTCACTCCCTCCCCTCCACCAACCCCATTCCCGCGGCTGAATTTTTCTCGCCGAAGCCGGCGTAGTATCCCAGGCGATGCAGCTCGGGCGGCAGGGTGAGTTCGAAGTCGAAGAGATGACCGCGCAGCTTGATGCCTTTAACTTCGACCATTTTGGATCGTATGCGGTCGGGTGGGGTGAGGAGGCGAAAGCGGTAGTTTTCGGGTGCTTCGGGCCACTCGTCGGGGCCATAGGTGCCTGCCGGCACGCCGGCGATGGCGCGCTGCTTGCGCAACAGGTTGCGCAGCAGGTAGTCGCCGAAGTCTTCGTCATCGGGCGAGAGGAAGTCGGCGTGCCGCTTGCCGGGCACGTTGCGCGTCAGACACAGGGGCGAGCGGGTACGGTAGCGCATGGTGGGCTGAAAGTCGGGCTCGGGCAGCATCTCCACCGAAAACACCCGGAAGCTCGCCTGCGCGTCGCGATCACCGAGCGCGAAGGTCTGATCCTCGAACAAGCCCATGACGAAGTCCTGCACGGCCCGCTCCAGCCAGAACGACAACACCAGCCGAGTGGGTGGACGTACCGCAATGAAATGCTCCCGCCTTTTGTCGATGCGGAACTCGGCCGGTTGCAGCGGACCGAAGGTGAAGAGCTTGTAGCTGCGCACGCCATAGCCAAAGCCTTTCTCATGCAGCCATCGGGCAAAGGGCGTGTCCACCTTCCCCAGCGTGCGGTAGATCCACGAAGAGAGGTGGTAGGGATATCTGAACGAAAGGCGCCGGTTGGGCAAGTGTTCGAGTTGTAGCAAGAGTCGCATGCTTTTTGTTTTTCGTGACAAATCTCGCATCGAGGGTAGGGCGCTCACTTCTCCACCCCCTCTGCCAGGGTCAATTTTTTTCGAGAAAATGCATTCGGGCCACCTCTTGGCGCAGGTGCTCGATGAGTTCCGGCGGATCGTGGATGGCCAGTACGTGGGCATGATTGCCCAGAATGAAGTTGGTCAGCCCCAGAAAGCGGTGGTTGACCTGGCACTGAAGGTCGTACTGCTCGGGTTCGGCGGCGGGCTGCAGCCAGGCGCGCGTCAGCGGAAACTGTTCGATCATGAGATTGTAGCCGCCCGTGGTAAGCGTCAGGTGCACGGGCACCTGCTTCGGGTCGGCCACGCGGAAGGGATCGGTAGCCAGTATCAGGTGGCGATTTTCGTGTTGCCAGGGCTCGTCGGTGAGGCGAATGCGTTCGCAGCGCGATATGCGGAAGACGCGCACCTCGCCGCGCTCGGGGTCGAAGGCCTGCACCACGTCCTCGCCCGCATCGAAGTGGAAGGCTTCTACCTTGCGGTCGCGCGTGCGGTTGGAGCTGAGCGAACGGTAGCGCTCCAGCAGCACGCAGCGCCGGCGCTCGATGGCGCGTTGCAGCGTTTCGACCTTGCTCAGGTAAGGCCTGCGGAGGATGAGCTTGCCGAGCTGCCCCACGGTGAAGAGCGCTTCGAGCTTGTGGCGCAGGCGACGGGCGGCAAGCCCATCGGGAGCCACCTTTTCGAGGGTGTCGAGCAGCAGCATGCGCTCTTCTTCAGACAGGATGAGCAGCTCTTTCAGCTTCCGGCTCGAGCGATCTTCGGCAAGAGCGTAGCGATACTGTTTGTCGTACAGAACCACCAGGCCGGCATCGCGAATGGACTGCAGGTCGTGCTTGATGGCGTCGGGGCTGACTTCCATGCGTGCAGCCAGCTCCTTTCGCGTGTAGTGGTAGGGGGCTTCCAGCAAAAGCAGCAGGAGGCGAAGGATGCGGGTTTTGTAGGCGTATGGATGGCCGTAGGTCATCGGGTGTTTTGTGTTGGATTTTTGGCAAAAAACAAATCAGTTTTTCATCACAAAAACACCCATAGCATGTCTGTCCGGTTTCAAAATTGACATTTTTTTCAAAATCAGCCAACAACAAAGCAGTAAAAAATTTCCGACATCGCATTTTCGGCGCCTTTTCGCCCCTGCAATTGCAAAAGGTCATGCCCGCATCAAAGTGGTCCGGGCGATCCTGTTGCAATGGTTGAGGGGGTAGTGTTGAGGGTTTTGAGTTTAGAGTTTACAACTCTGTGAAAATCAGTGTGTGCTCAGCGGTTCTCTGTGTAACTGAATGATTTTTCGCCTTTTTCAGCAAGCTCTTGGATCATCAAATCCTCGGTTCTTCAGGTTCCTCAATTCCTCAGTCAAAAACCGCAGATTTCAGATGCAAAAGACGCAGCGCTGACGCAGTT
This sequence comes from Saprospiraceae bacterium, assembly GCA_015490175.1. GTDB lineage: Bacteria > Bacteroidota > Bacteroidia > Chitinophagales > Saprospiraceae > WFYJ01. The sequence goes on from WFYJ01000255.1 coordinate 10,284, forward strand.
TGCGCACTCGGTCACTCCATCTCTCTTCTCCCCATCTCAGAAAATCGTCTATCGTCTATCGTCCATTGACCATCGTCCATTGAGTATCGTCAAAAAATCCCCGAACCGGCTTGCATTGATTATAAATCCTTCACAGTTGAAGCCCCGCTACCCCGTCATGGCGGCCGACAAAGGCCGATGGATGCAGCACCTTCAACCGATATGGCGACATTTCCGTGCCTGTGCCTTTCCGCCACGAAGCCTTATCTTGTCTGGCGATTCACCCGATTGTTCCACAAAAGCAACACATCATGAAAAACCTGTTGTATGCGGGCTTGCTGCTCGCCCTGTGGGCATGCGGCAGTCCGGGCAGCAATGAAGCGCAAGCCCCTCCCCCCTCGAATGCGACCGATACGGTGCAGTCGGCAGCGCCGAACACGCTGACCGAAGCCGAAAAGGCCGAGGGCTGGATGCTGCTGTTCGACGGCACACACACGGATGCATGGCGCGGCTACCTCAGCGATTCATTTCCCGAAAGGGGCTGGAAGGTAGAGGAGGGCGTGCTGAAGGTGTTGCCCGTGGCCCCGGGCGAGATGGCCGGCAGCGACATTATCACGCGCCAGTCGTTCGGCAATTTCGAGCTGAAGCTCGAGTTTGCCGTCACCGACACGGCCAACAGCGGCATCTTCTACTTGGTCCAAGAGCGCGAAGGGGAGCCCATCTGGCACAACGCGCCCGAATATCAGATCCTCGACAACCAGACCTACATCGCCATCTACGGCAGCGACGAGATGCGCACCCACCTGACCTGCGACAACTACGACCTGCAGGCCGCCCCGGCCGACTACAGCAAGCCGGTGGGCCAGTGGAACGTGGCGCGCATCGTGCACCACAACGGCCACGTGGAGCACTGGCTCAACGGTCAACTCTGCGTCGAATACCAGATCGGCTCGCCCGAATGGGAAGAGCTGGTGGCCCACAGCAAGTTTCGCGACTACCCCAACTACGGCCGCGCCAAGGAAGGTCCCATCGGGCTGCAGGATCACGGCCACGAGGTCTGGTTCCGCAACATCAAGATCCGCAGGCTGGACTGAGCGGGCAGTGCCTGACAAGGGAGGTCTTTGGATGGAAAGAGGCCTGCTAAAAAAAGTCGAAAAATCATTCAGTTACACTGAGCGCACTGAGTACACACTGATTTTCACAGAGTTGTAAAAGCTGCGTTCAAGCTTCGCTTTCTGCAGCCGAAGGCTGCGGTTGCAATGAATGAGGAACCGAGGAACCGAGGAACCGAAGAATCGATGATCTGACAAAAATCTGATATTCAACGAGAAATACTTTAAACTTGAGCCTACTGAAAAAAGTCCGTAACAATCCCGACTTGTCGGGATGACGCGTAACGCGTGACATTATAAATAACAAACTGATTAAAAATAAAAAACACATTGCGAATCGTTGCGTCTTTGAGTCCCCGACTGGTGTCGGGACAAGCTGTTGCGTGAGATTTGGGGTTTTTTCAGGGGCCTCAAACTTTAAACCCTCAACCCTCAACGCTCAACGCTCAACCTCCCTGCAGCTACCCATTCGTCACACGACAAAAACCAACGATCAGACATGAAGCAAAAAATCAGAATGGGCATGGTGGGCGGCGGCATCGGCGCATTCATTGGCAATGTGCACCGCATGGCAGCCCGCCTCGACGGCGAGATCGAGCTGGTGTGTGGCGCGTTCAGCTCCGATCCCGAAAAGTCGAAGCGCTCGGGTGCCGAGCTGGGTTTGCCGCCCGAGCGCGTCTATGGCAGCTATGCCGAAATGATCGAAAAGGAAAAGCAGTTGCCCGAAGATCAGCGCATGCACTTCGTGAGTATCGTCACGCCCAACCACGTGCACTTCGGTCCGGCCAGGATGGCGCTGGAAAACGGTTTTCACGTAGTGTGCGACAAGCCGCTGGCCTTCGACCTCGAAGAGGCGCGCATCCTCGAACGCCTCGTCGAGGAGACCGGTCTGCTGTTCGCGCTGACGCACAACTACACGGGCTACCCCATGGTCAAGCAGGCGCGCGCCATGATCCGCGACGGCATGCTGGGCGACATTCGCAAGGTGGTGGTCGAATACCCGCAGGGCTGGCTGTCGGCACGCATCGAAGCCACAGGCCAGAAGCAGGCCGCTTGGCGTACCGATCCCGACAAGGCGGGCATGGCCGGCGCCATGGGCGACATCGGCACCCATGCCGAGAACCTGGCCGAATACATCACGGGCCTGAAGATTGCCGAGCTGTGTGCCGACCTGACCACCTTCGTCGAAGGGCGCCTCCTCGACGACGACGGCAACGTGTTGCTACGCTTCGACAACGGTGCCAAAGGCATCCTGCATGCCAGCCAGATCTGCGCCGGCGAAGAGAACGACCTCAACATCAGGGTGTACGGCACCAGAGGCGGGCTGCATTGGCGCCAGCAGGAGCCCAACAGCCTCGTGGTCAAGTGGCTCGACAAGCCCATGCAGGTATATCGCACGGGTGCAGGCTCCCTCGCTCCCGAAGCACAGGCCCACACGCGCATCCCGGCCGGCCACCCTGAAGGCTACCTCGAAGCCTTTGCCAACATTTATCGCAACTTCGCCATCTGTCTGCGGGCACACCTCGAAGGCACCACCCCCGACCCCCTCTACACCGACTTCCCCACCGTCAGCGACGGCGTGCGCGGCATGCTGTTCATTCAGAAAGTGGTCGAATCGAGCCGGAAAGGGGCCGTGTGGGTGAAAGTTTGAAGAAACGCAGGTTGAACCCGCGGCAGCGCGGCGATGTTGCGCGCCGTAAAGGAAAGACGTTTGCGAACCTTCTGAAAGGTTCGCAAACGTCTTTTGAATGATTGGCAGACACTCATCAACAGCTCCCACCTCAAGTCGGTAAGTGCCTCCTCTCCGCATCGAGGCGCGAAGCGCCGAGTCCCCAAAGGAGCTCCGCGAGGTGGCCGCTCAACTACGCCGTCTCAACCATCAATGATGCACTACGATGCGTCGGGTCAGCACGCCGCGGGCCGATTGCACCACGATGTTGTACAGCCCTGCGGGCAGGTCGGCTACGGGGATGTCGATGCTCGTGTTGCCGATGCCGAAATGCTGTGCCGGCTGGCGCCAGACGATTTGACCCGTGGCCGATACCAGCGAGATGTCGGCATCGAAGGGCGTATCCACGGTAAGGGAAAGGCGCACGAACGGCTCTTGTGCGACCGGGTTGGGTGCCACGGCCCACTCGCGCACGGCTTCGATCTCGCGCACGGCTACGGCATCGCCGGTGCGGAAGCGCTCGGGGGCCGAGAAGTCGGTGCAAGTGTAGTATTCGTTGAAGGGCCGCACGCGCCAGTAGTACTTCTTGTTGGGCTCCAGCTCGTCAATGAGCAGCGAGTTGGTGCTGACCACGAAGCGCTGGGGCAGGACGGTAAAGGTCTGGAAGCGGTCAATCTCCACGAGATACATGTCGGCGCCGGGCACCGGATCCCACTCCAGCACAATGTTGGTGTATCCGGGCACGTCCTCGTCGTTGATGGGTGCGACGAGCACGGGTGTCTCGGTGATCTCTGCCGTATTGGGCGTGTAGTCGGGACGCACGTAGTTGCGCGAGGCGCTGAAGAGCGAGTTCTGGATGTGCATCTTCTGCTCGTCGCTGAAGTAGTAGCTATCGCAGCCGAAGTGGTAGTTCATGTAGAGGTGGGGATCGGGCGAGATGGGCTGGCCGCTGGGGTCTTTGGCGTTGGCGCTGTAGGTGCAGTTGTTCGACGGGTGCAGGTAGTCGGCCGGCGTGTCGCAGATGCCGTCACCCGCATCCGCGCAGTTGCTGCCGTCGGCGTACTCGTTGAGGGTCTGGCCGTCGGGCGCGTAGAGGCCGACGGGGTTGCCGTGCACGCTCGGATCCCAGGCATGGCCTTCCCATCCGTGGAAGGGGTGCGGCAGGCTGAAAAAGTGGCCCACCTCGTGCGTCAGCACGCGCACGTCGCCCAGGTACGATTTGGCGCACACGATCCAGTCGTTGCTGTTGAACGAGTTGCCGGCAGGGCCCTGCCAGTAGGCGGCGGCGCCGTCGCCCGCATCGTTGGTGATGAAGATGTTGATGGCGTTGTAGATCATCAGGTCCTTGATGGTGGCTGCGCCTGCAAACGAGCCCGGGTTGTCATAGACCGAGCTGTTGTCCACGTCCTTGATCTCCTTGAGGTAGAACTGGATGTTCTGGTCGGCGTAGTTCTCGTTGAGCGTACAGAGCGCATCGAGGATGATGCGCTCGGGGATCTTGCCCGTGCCGTCCGACTTGCCCACGCGCCAGAAGCGCACCGGCACGTAGGTCACCGTACGCGGCAACGCCACGCCCCGCAGTTCTTCCATATTCTTGAACATCTGCTCTTTGGCCGCCTGAAGGTCTTCGAGAGAGGTGCCGCAGGTGAAAGGTGCCTGGGCCGTGCCGGCGCCAGCGCCAAACAGCAGCAGTGCCGCAATTGCCACGCGCACTTGTTGGTAGATACCTCGCATAATCATACTTGAAGTGTTTTGAATATTTTTATGCTCAATGCCATCCTGTACTCGCTGACGATCGTCAATGGACAACAGGTGATGGATATTTTCGATTGAGTAATCGAGGAACCTCCCCTGAAAAAAGGCGAAAGATCATTCAGTTACACAGAGAATCCACTGAGGATACACTGATTTTCACAGAGTTATAAAAGCTGCGTTCAAGCTGCGTCTTCTGCGTCTGAAAGCTGCGGTCTGTGGAAATTTATTCGCAAAAAATTGATTTACAGCCGCAAAGTTCAAGTTTCTGCACGCCATTTTTTCAGAGGCCTCAGGATTCGAACAAACGACTCATACCCGCACAAAAACTCTGAACCCCAAACTTTTCAAACCGCAGGTTTCTGGACGTAACGACAAAGGTAATTCCCTGCACGGGTCTTTGGTTCAACGAATGTTTTCAAAAACAGGTCTTTGTCGGGGCCTTGCCGGGAAAATTCCTACTTTTGCGCGCGCATCTCCGCACGCTTTCGCAAACGCCGCCTGTGGGTTGTTTTTGCCGAAAGGCAAGGCAAAAATAGGGCCGGGCACGGCACGATGCATCCCTTTTTCAACCCTCGGTCTGAAACAATCAACCATTTGCATAACCAACCCTGCCAAATCATGAAGAAAGTAACGGTAATCGGTGCGGGCAACGTGGGCGCCACCTGCGCCAACGTGTTGGCCCACAAAGACATCGTCAAGGAAGTGGTGCTGCTCGACATCCAGGGCGACCTGGCGCGCGGCAAGGCCCTCGACACCTGGCAACAGGCCGCCATCGACGGCTACAGCACCTATGTCTATGGCACCGACGACTACAAGGACACGGCCGGCTCCGACGTGGTGGTCATTACGGCCGGCGTACCGCGCAAGCCCGGCATGAGCCGCGACGACCTCATCTCGACCAACGCCAAGATCGTCACTTCGGTCACGCGCTCCATTCTCGAGCATTCCGACAACCCCATCATCATCGTGGTGTCGAACCCGCTCGATGTCATGACGCTGGCTGCATGGAAAGTATCGGGCCTGCCCGATACGCGCGTCTTCGGCATGGCCGGCATCCTCGACACGGCCCGCTACCGCGCCTTCCTCGCCACCGAGATCGGCGTATCGCCCAAAGACATCCAGGCCATGCTGCTGGGCGGCCACGGCGACACGATGGTACCCCTGCCGCGCTACACCACCGTCGCAGGCATCCCCGTGACCGAGCTGGTCGCCAAAGACAGGCTCGAGGCCATCATCGAACGCACCAAGTTCGGCGGCGGCGAGTTGGTCAAGCTCATGGGCACCAGCGCATGGTATGCCCCCGGCGCTGCCGCCGCCCAGATGGTCGAGAGCATCGTCAAGGACGAGCATCGCATCTTCCCCGTCTGTGCGCACCTCACCGGCCAGTACGGCGAAGACGACATCTTCCTCGGCGTGCCGGTGCAACTGGGCGCCAACGGCATCGAGAAGATCATCGAGCTGCAGCTCAACGACGAAGAGATGAAGCTGCTGAAGGCTTCGGCCGAGCACGTGCGCAAGGTGGCCAACGTGTTCTACGGCATGGGCCTGGTCTGATCGCCGCCCATTCGGCCACGCAAGGAAAAAGGGATGTCGGTACGCGCCGGCATCCCTTGATTTTTTGGCTTTCGCCAAAAAAAAGAGGCAGGCCCCGCATACGAGACCTGCCGTCGGTGCATCAAACTATTCGGTGTACATATCTCAATAGCCTTCGTTCTGTACCAGCGTGCCTTCACTCAGGTCGATGGCCGTCTGCGGAATGGGATGGCGCACGTTGTAGGGCTTGAAGTCGGCCCCTTGCAGGTAGGTACGCTTGGTCGATTCGACAGCCAGGTAGGCGTCGAGCACCTGTTCGGCCA
>WFYJ01000256.1 GCA_015490175.1 Saprospiraceae bacterium
GTACCATGCAGAAGCTTGAAGTTGAGGGTTTAGAGTTTAGAGTTTAGAGTTTAGAGTTTAAAGTTTTTCTTGTTGACTGTCAGTATTTTATTAAATGATCGATTCCTCGATTCCTCGGTTCCTCGGTTCCTCACTCATTGCAACCGCAGCCTTCGGCCGCAGAGCGCCGCAGTTTGCACGCAGTTTTTACCTGTCGTTGAAGGTTGAGGGTGTAGCGTTGAGGGTTTAGAGTTCAGAGTTTAAAGTTTTTCTTGCTGATTATCAGTTTTTTGTCAAATATTCGGTTTCTCGGTTCCTCGGTTCCTCGGTTCCTCGGTTCCTCACTCATTGAAACCGCAGCCTTCGGGCGCAGAGCGCCGCAGTTTGCACGCAGTTTTTACCCGAGGTTGAGGGTTGAGCGTGTAGCGTTGAGCGTTTACAACGATTTGAAAATCAGTGCATACTTAGTGGCGCTCTGTGTAACTGAATGAGCAAACCCGAATCCGGAGGATTTGCGGCAGGGCGGCATTTGCCGAAAGGCATAATCTCTGTCACATTGGGCGCAATGCAACGCATTTGAAAAATGGTTGTTATGGTTGCGGGGGCAGGCCTGTGCGGGCTTGCCTGAAGGTGGCGAGCCATCGGGAGGATTGGTTGATTGCGAGTAAAGTTGTCGCAACTTTCACTATTGGCGGTTGTTTTACACCCACAAGACGTCGGCCGGTTGAAAGTTGCCGGATTTTCGCGCAAATTGGCCGCTGTCGGAAGGAGCAAACCGGACGAACAAAGCATCCTTTTTTCTCATCCATGCGGCATTAGCCCGTCAGACTTTGTCGCGGGCGTGGCAGTTCGACCCGATGCTGTGGTGCAAAATGCACAGAACGGCAGGCTACCGCCACCTTCAGGTGGAATGTGGCAGGACGAAAGGGCCGCCATCACTTGGAGAAAAAGGGAAAGCAATTACCTTTGTTTGGCACGGTATGGTATGAGGATTTAACTACAAGCTGAATGATGGACTACAGAAAATTTTCACCAAAGATCAAACGCATTATCCAGCGTAGCCGCGACGAGGCCATCCGGTTGGGGCAACCCAGCATTGGGACGGCCCACCTGTTGCTGGGGCTGCTGGAGGAGAAAGACACCCTGGCCATGCGGGTGCTGCGTTCGCTCGACGTGGATTCGGGTGAAGTGCGCCGCGTTCTGGAAGACTCGATCGCTTCGACGCGCCCTTCCGATGCCGGACCCACCATCGGCAATCTGCCGCTGGACCGCGTGGCCGAGAAGGTGCTCAAAGTGACCATCCTCGAGGCCAAGGCGCTCAAGAGCAACGAAGTGGCGCCCGTGCACCTGATGCTCTCGATCCTCAAAACGGAGCACAAGGACAACATCGCCTCGCGCATCCTCAAGGAGTTCGATATTGATTACGACATCTTCAAGGCCGAGCTCGAGTACGTGCTGCAGGAGCAGGACATGAACAGCCAGACGGACTTCTACGCCGAGGCTTCGGCCGATTCGGACGATCCCGAATTCGAGGACGAGCCCGCGCGCAGCTATGCCCGCAAGGGCGGCACCAAGTCGCGCACGCCCGTGCTCGACAACTTCGGACGCGACATCACCAGGCTGGCCGAGGAAGGCAAGCTCGACCCTATCATCGGGCGCGAGAACGAGATCGAGCGCGTGTCGCAGATCCTCAGCCGCCGCAAGAAGAACAACCCGATCCTCATCGGTGAGCCGGGCGTCGGCAAAACGGCCATCGTCGAGGGGCTGGCCCTGCGCATCGTGCAGCGCAAGGTGAGCCGCACCCTCTTCGACAAGCGCATCGTGATGCTCGACCTGGCGGCGCTGGTGGCCGGCACCAAGTATCGCGGCCAGTTCGAGGAGCGCATGAAGGCCATCATGAACGAGCTGGAAAAATCGCGCGACGTCATTCTGTTCATCGACGAGATCCACACCATCGTGGGTGCCGGCGGCGCCACCGGCTCGCTCGATGCCAGCAACATCTTCAAGCCGGCCCTGGCGCGCGGCGAGCTGCAGTGCATCGGCGCCAGCACGCTCGACGAATATCGCCAGTACATCGAAAAAGACGGCGCTCTCGATCGCCGTTTCCAGAAGGTGATGGTGGATCCGCCCACGCCCGAAGAGGCCATCAATATCCTGATGAACATCAAGGAGAAGTACGAGGAGTTTCATCAGGTCATCTACACCGACGAAGCCATCGAGGCCTGCGTGCGGCTCAGCGATCGCTATATCACCGATCGCTTTTTGCCCGACAAGGCCATTGACGTGCTCGACGAGGTGGGTGCGCGGGTGCATCTGAAGAACATCCACGTGCCCAAGCACATCGAGGAGATGGAGAAAAAGATCGAAGAGCTGAAAGAGCTCAAGAACCAGGCAGTCAAGAACCAGCAATACGAGAAAGCGGCCGACCTGCGCGATCAGGAAACGCGCATGCAGCGCGAGCTCGAATTCGCCAAGCAGGAATGGGAGCGCGAGAGTCGCACCAAGCGCTACCCCGTCACCGAAGAAGACATCGCCGAAGTGGTGGCCATGATGACGGGCATCCCCGTGCAGCGGGTGGCCCAGAGCGAAAGCAAGCGCTTGGTGCACATGGCCGACGACCTGCGCAAGATGGTCATCGGCCAGGACGAGGCCGTGGAAAAGGTGGTCAAGGCCATCCAGCGCAACCGCGTGGGCCTCAAAGACCCGAAGAAGCCCATCGGCACCTTCATCTTCCTGGGGCCTACCGGCGTGGGCAAGACCGAGCTCGCCAAAGCCCTGGCGCGCTACCTGTTCGACACCGAAGATGCGCTCATCCGTATCGACATGAGCGAGTACATGGAGAAATTCTCGGTCAGCCGCCTCATCGGCGCCCCTCCGGGCTACGTGGGCTATGAAGAGGGCGGCCAGCTCACCGAGCGCGTGCGGCGCAAACCCTACTCGGTAGTGCTGCTCGACGAGATCGAGAAGGCGCATCCCGACGTGTACAACATCTTGCTGCAGGTGCTCGACGATGGCCAGCTCACCGATGGGCTGGGCCGCAAGGTGGACTTCAAGAACACCTTGATCATCATGACCTCGAACATCGGCGTACGCCAGCTCAAGGACTTTGGCCAGGGCGTGGGTTTTGCCACCAAGGCGCGCCAGGAAGCCGCCGAAGAGCACGCGCGATCGGTGATCCAGAATGCGCTGAAGCGCACCTTCTCGCCCGAGTTCCTCAACCGCATCGATGACGTGATCATCTTCAACAGCCTGGGGCGCGAGGAGATCTTCAAGATCATCGACATCACGCTCGAAGACCTGCACAAGCGACTGGCAACGATGGGCTACAAGCTGGAGCTGAGCGAGCAGGCCAAGGACTTCGTCGCCGAGCGCGGCTACGACCCGCAGTTCGGCGCTCGGCCCCTGCACCGCGCCATCCAGAAGTACATCGAAGATCCGCTGGCGGAGTTCATCCTCAACACGAACCCGCCGGAAGGAGCCGTCTTCCATGCCGACATCAACGACAGCGGCGATGGCCTGAACATCACCCTGAAAAAGGAAGAAGGTGTGGAAAGCTCCAAGTAATTGAAGATTCTGACGAAGTAGGGCAATGGTTTTTGGGCCATTGTCCTACTTTTGTTTTTCCAAAACGCGCGGCATATCGCTGCAATGCGTTCAGTTTGTTGAAAGTCAATTTTTTTTTTTAACCAAATCAAAATCGCTTGGCAAGAAGAAGATCCTCGAACCGACACAAAAGGGAAGAGAAAAAGTACAACTTCCGCGTCAATCACCAGATCCGCGTGCCGGAAGTGCGGCTCGTAGGCGACAATGTCGAAGAAATCGCCAGAATCGTAGGCGAAGACATCAGACCTTCCGAAGTATACCCCACCCGCAAGGTGAAGGAATGGGCGCAGAAAGCGGAGCTCGACGTGGTGGAAATTTCGCCCAATGCCAAGCCACCGGTGGTCCGCATTGTCGATTACAACAAATTCCTCTACGAGAAGAAGAAGAAGGAAAAGGAGATGAAGGCCAAGGCGGCCAAGACCGTGATCAAGGAGATCCGCTTTACGCCCAACACCGACGATCACGATTTCGAGTTCAAGTTGCGTCATGCCAAGAGTTTCCTCGAAAGCGGCGCCAAAGTGAAGGCCTACGTGCACTTCCGCGGCCGTACCATCGTGTTCAAGGAGCGGGGCGAGCTGCTGCTGTTGCGCTTCCTCAAGGAGCTTGAAGAGTACGGGGCTGCAGAGGCCCTGCCCAGAATGGAAGGGCGCCGCATGATCGTCATGATTGCCCCGAAGAAGAAGCCTGCAGCGAAGAAGTGACGGCTCGTTGGTTTGCAGCCAATTGAGGATGCCGGATTTTTTGAAAAAAATCCAGCGGGGTGCTGGAGCACAGACATTTTTCTCTACCTTTGCACCCCGCTAACCAAAATTGATTGCGATGCCCAAGATGAAGACTCATTCCAGTGCCAAGAAGCGTTTCAAGGTCACTGGATCCGGCAAGATCAAGCATTCGCGTGCGCGCACGTCGCACCTGATGCGCAAGCGCAGCAAGAAGGCCAAGCGTCACCTCCGCCATGCCGACATTCTGGAGGGGGGCGATGCCCGTCGCGCCAAGGTCCTGCTGTGCATGAAGTAATCAGATTTTTTAACGAGCGTACAGGAAACAAAGAGCTTTTGTGGCCCCTGTACGGTACTAAAAAACCGAACCTATGCCACGTTCGACCAACTCGGTAGCCTCGCGCCGCCGCCGCAAGAAGATCATCAAGGCCGCCAAAGGCTACTTCGGTGCACGCAAGAACGTGTACACCGTAGCGAAAAACGCCGTTGAGAAAGCCTGGCTGTATGCCTATCGCGACCGTCGCCAGAAGAAGCGCGCTTTCCGCCGTCTCTGGATCGCGCGGATCAACGCCGGCGCGCGCCAGCTGGGCACCACCTATTCGCGCCTGATGCATGCGCTGAGCAGCAACGGCATCCAGCTCAACCGCAAGGTGCTGGCCGACCTGGCCATGAACCATCCCGAGACGTTCAAGGCCATCGTCGAGAAGGTGACGAAGTAAAATTTGCCGAAAGGCGAAAAAGGAGAAAGCCCGATGACCGCTGTGGTCGTCGGGCTTTTTTGCTTCATCGTCCCACGATGAGCGGCAGCACCCACTGCGTGTCCGGGCCGTGATGGAGCAGGAGCCAGTAGGCGCCCGCAGCCATTCCTCGCGGCAGCTCGATGCGCTGAAGCGCGTGCTGCATGCGGCCGGCCATCACCTGCCTGCCCAGTGCGTCGCGCAACTGCCAACGGCTGCCGGCAGGGGCGCGCAAAAAGAAGTGGTCGTGGGCCGGATTGGGCCACAAGGCAGCCTGCACGCGCGCCGGGGCATCCTCGGCAGAGGTTGTCACCTCGGCAGGCCACCGGAAAATGCCGCGCAGGCTTGCGGGCTGCACCTGCTGAGTGGCCACCTTGGCATAGAGCCGGTCGTCCGACAGGATCACCGGAGCGTCGAGCACTACCGGCGCGCCGGCGACCTCGGGAAAGGAGTGCCGGCTCCAGCTCTCTCCGCCGTCGGTGCTGAGGTAGAGCCCGTCCTCGGGCTGCAGACCCGTGGTGTGAAAGGCTATGGCATACAGGTGGCCGTGGCTGTTGAATGCAAGGGCGAAATACTGGTTCGGGTCGTTGTCGAGCGGAATGGGCAGTTGCTGCCATCCCTGTGTGGCCGGCTGAAAGCGGTACAGCCCCGTGGGCGAGGTGCCAAACAGGTAAAGCGTGCCGGCCCCATCGAGGAAGAGGCGGCGGGCTGTGATCTGGGCGGGCAGCGGCAGCACTTCCCAGGTGGCGCCGTCAGTTGAAAAGTACAGTCGGCTGCCCGGAATCTGGGCGGCATCCTGTGTCAGCACGAAATATCCTTGGGGTGCTTTCGCAAAATCCACGACGAACTCGGTGGGCGTGCCGGCGATGGGACTCAGCGGGTCGGTCCAGCTCAGGCCGCCGTCGGGCGAGCGATCAATCCACTGGGCAAAGTTGCTTTGGGTCATGAGCACTTCGCCCTCGGCGCTGCTGCGCAGCCGGAAAGGCAGCAACTGGACGAAGGCGGGAGGGGCGGTGGGCGCACTGCCGGCATCGGCCACGAGGCTGAGCGTCTGGTCGGCATCGAGTCGGGCAAGGAAGCCGGGGCCGCCGATCAGCACGGCGCCCTGCGGCAGAGGCGTGGCCGAAAGGGTGAATCCCGGCACGCCCGTGCCGCCCAGGTCTTCCAGCCAGAAGGTGTGCCAGCCGGCGCCGTCGGCGGGTTGCAGGGCAGCCGCCATGGGCGTGTTGGCCGGCCCCACGACGAGCTGGGCGCCCGACCCCGTCATCCACAGCGGCGACTGCTGCAGGGCCAGCTCGACCTGCTCGAAGCTCGTACTGCTCGAGGGCGCCCGCAGCAAGCCCGCTTGCGACAATCCGCCCACGAGCACCGTCTGCCCGGGCGTATGCACCAGCCGGTCGGGGCGCGTATCGGCCAGCAGCGTCTGCCACTCGCCCGCCACTACATCTTCTGAAAAGTGCAGTCCGGCCCCGTCGAGCACGAACAGGCTGCCCGCACTGGCGCCCGTCGCAAGCGCCCGCATCGGCGCTGAGCCCGACCACGGCAGCGCGCTCCAGCTCAGCCCGCCGTCGGTACTCATCAGCAGCTGAGGATCCTGGCCGAGCTGTGCGGCACAGTACAACGCGCTGTCGGGGCCCGCCACCAGAGCGACGATGCGCATGCCGGCAAAAGCGGACAGGGGCGAGAAGGTCTGCCCCAGGTCGTCGGAGCGCTCCAGCCCGCTGGCCGCCGCATCGAGCAAACTGACGAAGACGAGCGAGCCGAAGGGATGAAACACTCGCTCGATGGTGCCGGCCCCGTCTGCGAACACGTGGCGCAATGACCACGTGCCGCTGCTGCCGGCCTGGGCCGAGTGGTAGAGCTGTTGCTGGGGCGGATTGGTCTGGAAGTTCGGACTGAGCGCAAAAATGCTGTTGCCCCGTGCCGCCACATCAACGGGCGCCAGCCCCAGGCCGCTGACCGGATGGGTCGAAAGATTGTCCCACTGCCAATGGGCGCCCAGATCATCGGTATAGCCCACGCCGCAGCAGGAGGTGGCGGCCCACAGCCGACCGCCATCGGCTTCGATGCCCGTTACATTGAAAAATGCGGGCGTCTCGACCAGTGGCTCCCACGTCAATCCGTCATCGGTGGAATGGACAATGGACTGATCCGACAGAAGGGCGTACACCCTGCCCGACGAGGCGTCGGTGGCAAGTTCGCGCACGCTGGCCGAGGGAAAACGGCTGACAAATTCCCATTGCGTCTGGGCACCCAATGCAAAAGACCACAGCCATAGCAGGTACCCCCATAGCATTCGATTCATGTGCAAACCGGTTTTTGGCATGAAAAAATAGCTGCCCTGTGGCAGAAGATCTGCCAATATGCACGCGATCGGTGAGATGTGTGCGTGTAAAAGAAGAGTTTGTCAGCATGCTTCCCGCAAAAAGGACAGGCGCTGACAAATGGCGTGGACGGATCGTTGCTGAAACGCGCCTGAGTCGGCCCTCAGTCGAACAAAGTGCCCGTGGTGCCGGGGCGCGTGGGCGGCGCGATGCCGAGGTGCTGGTAGGCCTTTTCGGTGGCTTCGCGGCCGCGCGGCGTGCGTTTGATGTAGCCTTCCATGATGAGGAAGGGCTCGTGCACCTCTTCGATGGTGCCCGCCTCTTCGCCTACGGCCGTGGCAATGGTGGTCAGCCCCACGGGGCCCCCTTTGAACTTTTCGATGATGGTGCTGAGGATGCGGTTGTCCATCTCGTCGAGGCCGCGTTCGTCCACGTTGAGGGCGTCGAGGCCGTAGCGCGCAATCTCGATGTCGATGGTGCCATTGCCCTTGATCTGGGCGAAGTCGCGCACGCGGCGCAGCAGGGCGTTGGCGATGCGGGGCGTGCCTCGGCTGCGGCGCGCAATCTCGTGGGCGCCCTCGTCGGTGATGGGTACGCCGAGGATGGCCGCCGACCGCTTGACGATGCCCACCAGCGTGGGCACGTCGTAGTAGTCGAGGTGGCAGTTGATGCCGAAGCGGGCGCGCATGGGGGCAGTGAGCAGGCCCATGCGGGTGGTGGCGCCCACCAGCGTGAAGGGGCTGAGCGAGAGCTGGATGCTGCGCGCGTTGGGCCCGCTGTCGATCATGATGTCGATGCGGTAATCTTCCATGGCCGAGTAGAGATATTCTTCGACCACGTTGTTGAGGCGGTGGATCTCGTCAATGAACAGCACGTCGCCCTCATCGAGGTTGGTGAGCAGGCCAGCAAGGTCGCCCGGCTTTTCGAGCACCGGCCCCGAGGTCATTTTCAGTTGGGCGCCCATCTCGGTGGCGATGATGTGGGCCAGCGTCGTCTTGCCCAGGCCGGGAGGGCCGTGCAGCAGCACGTGGTCGAGCGGCTCGGCCCGCTGCCTGGCGGCAGCGATGAACACCGCGAGGTTGTCCACGATCTTGCGCTGCCCCTTGAACTCGCCCAGGTCGCGCGGCCGCAACGCCTTTTCGATCTGGCGTTCCTCCTGGCTCAGCCGCTCTTCGCTCGGATCCAGATATGGATTTTGCATGGCTATGGTTATGGATTCCCTTCAAGCAGATGCGGGAACTTTTCCCGGGATTTTTGCAAAAAAAGTTGCAGGAATCTCCGTTATGCAGATAAGGCACTGATTTGCAAAGAGCTATAAAAAAAACGGCGATCACTGCATCCTCTGGCACTCCTCTCTCCTCACTCTTCACTCCTCTCAAACTAGTCCCACATCCCTTCGCCCACCCAGATAACCTTGCCATTGCGGAGCTGGTTGAGGTAGTTGCGATGGCACTCGTCGTCGGGGTCGCCTTCGGTGGTGCACAGCAGGGTGCCCTGGCAGTCGAACAAGGCCCAGGTTTCCTGCCCTTCGAGCAGATAGGCCCAGCCGTCGCGCCAGGGGTAGCGCACCACGCGATCGGGGTTGTACCGGTCGAGGGCGCGGTTCAGCCAGTCCACTTCGAAGGGGTTGTCTGTTTTCAGGCAGGGCAGGGGTTGGGGGCGCGTATTTTCCGGAAGGGGTTGGATGCAGGTGAGACGCACCGCGAGGTCTTCGGCCATGCAGATGGTCATGACATCCCGGACGGGTTCGAAGCCGATGCGCACGCGCATGCCGGCACGAGGTTCGAAGTCTTCAGGCCAGCCTTGCGGCAAAAGCAGTCGGCCCTGGCGTGGAGCGCTCAGGCTGTCGTCGAGGCGCAAAAGCCACTGGCAACCATCAAGCTCGCGGTAGTCCAGGACGGTGGCGGTATGGGTGCAGGCGCGTTCCGCGTCTTTTTTGCTTTCGCAAAACAGGGCACACGAGCCGAGGACAGACGCCATCGTCAGCCAGCACGCAGCAAGGAGCAGGGGGCGGGTCATGATATCGGGAATCATTTGGAATCGAGCGACAGCCTGCAAAGATATACTCAACGCAATTCCGGTCTGGGAATTATTGACGATAGACTATGGACTATGGACATTTTTGATCGAGCAATCGAGGAACCGAAGAACCGAGGATTCGATTCAAGAGCCTGCTGAAAAAGTCGAAAAATCATTCAGTTACACAGAGCGCCACTGATCACGCACTGATTTTCACAGAGTTGCAAAAACTGCGTCAGCGCTGCGTCTTCTGCGGGCGAAGGCTGCGGTTTTGGGCTGAAGAACCGAGGAACCGAAGAATCGAGTGTTTGAAAAACCCTGACAATCAATCAGAAAAACTTTAAACTCTAAACTCTAAACTCTAAACTCTACAACTCTCAACCCTACACGCTACCCCTTTTTGCAGCCGGTCCATTTTCGGGATGCGCGATCATCTGTTCAAGGACATCACCTAATCGGTGCAATCGGTCAAATCGGTCAAATCGGTACTCCTCACTCTTCTCTCCATCACTCACTCGCTCACTCACTCACTCACTCACTCACTCCGTCACTCATTCACTCCTCTCTCCTCTCTCCTCAGCGTGGCGTCACTTTGCACCATGGCAAAACGCACTGCGGGGCAACTTTTTGATTCCTTACCTTTGGGCCGCTTTTTTCAACCTCCAATAAAAAAATTCAATCTGTTTGCCATGAGTGGAACAAAAGTACGTATTGAGCAGGGAAAACTGATCGTACCGGACGACCCTATCATTCCCTTCATCGAAGGCGACGGCATCGGCCCCGATATCTGGGCGGCTGCGGTGCGCGTGTTCGATGCCGCCGTCGAGAAGGCCTATGGCGGCAAGCGCAAGGTGGTGTGGAAGGAAGTGCTGGCCGGTGAAAAGGCCTTCAAGCAGACGGGCGAATGGCTGCCGCAGCAGACGCTGGACGCCATTGACGAATATCTCGTGGCCATCAAGGGCCCGCTCACCACGCCGGTGGGTGGCGGCATCCGCTCGCTCAACGTGGCCCTGCGCCAGCGCCTCGACCTGTTTGCCTGCGTGCGTCCGGTGCGCTGGTTCGAAGGCGTGCCCACGCCCGTGAAGCATCCCGAGCTGGTCAACATGGTCATCTTCCGCGAAAACACCGAAGACATCTACGCCGGCATCGAGTACCTGACGGGCACGCCCGAGTGCGAGAAGGTCATCCGCTTCCTGCAGGAGGAGATGGGCGTCACCAAGATCCGCTTCCCGAAAACGTCGTCCATCGGCATCAAGCCCGTGTCGATCGAAGGAACCGAGCGTCTGGTGCGCGCTGCCATCAACTATGCCCTCGAAAACAATTTGCCGTCGGTGACGCTCGTCCACAAGGGCAACATCATGAAGTTCACCGAGGGCAAGTTCAAGGAATGGGGCTATGCGCTGGCCGAGCGCGAGTTTGGCGACAAGGTGTTCACCTGGGCCCAGTACGACCGCATCGCCGCCGAGCAGGGCAAGGATGCCGCCAACAAGGCGCAGGCCGAAGCCGAGGCCGCCGGCAAGCTCATCGTCAAGGACGTCATCGCCGACGCCTTCCTGCAGCAGATCCTGCTGCGCCCGGCCGAATATTCCGTCATCGCCACGCTCAACCTCAACGGCGACTACATCTCCGACGCCCTGGCCGCACAGGTGGGTGGTATCGGCATCGCGCCCGGCGCCAACATCAACTACGAGACGGGCAAGGCCATCTTCGAGGCCACGCACGGCACGGCGCCCAAGTACGCCGGCCTCGACAAGGTGAACCCCAGCTCGGTCATCCTCTCGGGCGAGATGATGTTCCGCTACCTGGGCTGGAACGAAGCCGCCGACCTCATCATCAAAGGTATCGAAGGTGCCATCCGCAACAAGCGCGTGACCTACGACTTCCACCGCCTGATGGAAGGCGCCACGCTGCTGAAGTGCTCTGAGTTTGGCACCGAGATCATCAACAACATGTGATTCGAGGGGTGTTTCGGCTTTCGCCAAAAAACACCCGAACGAAAGAAGGCTGCATCCCGTGGGGGTGCAGCCTTCTGTTTTTTGCGCTTGCGCAAAAGGCTCAGAAAGTGATCTTCCTCGTTTCGGTGGTCGTGCCGCCCTCGTTGGTGGCGCGCAGCACGACCGTGTTGTCGCCGCGCTGCAGGCTGAAGGTGGCTTGCAGACGGCCACCCTTGGGCTGGAAGGTGAAGGCCGCCGGCTTGCCGTTGACCAGCAGTTGGATCTGCTTTTTGTCGCGCACGCCGGTGATGGTGGCGATGAGCGTACTGCGGCCGGCATCGGGGTTCATGGGGTTGGTCACCGGCTGCGAGATGGACTCGATCGCGATCGTCGGCTTGGCCACGGCCGGCTCGGGCTCGGGGGCCGCCGGTGCGTAGATGATCGTGCGGCTGTCGGTGTCGGTGCCGGTGGCAGTGGTGGCCGTCACACTGACCTCGTTTTGCCCCTCGCGCAGCCGGATGGTGGCCATGAGAGCGTGGGTGCGGCTGTCCCACTTGAAGTTTTTCACCTGACGGCCATTGACGGTGAGGCGCACATCGTCGGGGCCGTCCACGTGCTTGATGGTGGCCCGGATGTCGGCCGTGGCCTTGTCGGTGCGCAGGCCGTTGCGTGCCGGCAGTACGAAGGTGACCACGGGCGGCGGCACGGGACGCTCGTAGCGCACGTGCACGCGGTCGCTGGCGCGGCCGTCGCGGTTTTGCACGCTGATCTCGATGGTGTTGTCGCCTTCACGCAGGTGGAGCGTGGCTTGCACCTCGCCGCGCGCATTCCAGCCGAAGCCTTTGACGGGCTTGCCATTGAGCATGAGGGCCACGCTTTTCTGCGTCGGCACATGGGTGGTGCGGGCCTTGAGGGTGATGGTTGCCTCGCTGACGGTCGTGCCGTCGGCGGGCTGCACGATGCGCACGGTGGGCGGCTTGGGTGGCGTGTAGGTGATGGTGACGTCGTCGCTGGCTTCGCCGTCGCGGGTGCGCGCTACGATGCGCAGCAGGTTGTCGCCTTCGCGCAGGCGCAGCGGCGCGATGAGCACGCCCGTCTTTGCGTCGAAGCGGACGCCGCGCAGCGGCTGATTGTTGAGGCGGATGTCCAGTTCCGAAAGGGCGGTCACGTGCTGCACGGTGGCTTTTGCCGTAAGGCGGTCCTTGCCGGTGCGATAGTGGTCGGTCTCGGGGAAGGTGATGCGCACGCTCGGCGGCTCTTTGGGCTCGTAGCGAACTGTGACGGCATCGTCGGCCGTGCCGGCGGCGTTGCGGGCAATGACGCGCAGCATCTGACTGCCCTCCCGCAGCTGCAGGGTGGCGGTGAGCCGCCCGTTGCCGGCATCGTACCGGAAGTCGTGGATGCGCTGGCCACTTTGCCACACTTCGATGTCCTGGCGCGATGCGACGTGTTCCACGCGTGCTTCGAGGGCGATGTCGGGGCGGACGACGGTGCTGCCATCGGCAGGTGCCGTGATGCGCACGCGCGGCTTCTGCTCCAGCTGCACGTCGCTCACGTAGCGGATGCGTGCCTGCGCTTCGTCGGTGCCGTCGGCGTTGGTGGCTGCGATGCGCACCACATTGTCGCCCCGCTCGAGGACGATGCGTTTGCGCAGGGTGTAGCCGTCCCAGTCGTACGACCATACGCGCTGGCCATTTACCGTAAAGGTGATCTGCTCCTTGTCGCGCACGTTGTCCACCTGTGCCACGATGGTGTATTCGGGCTGGCTGTGCGTGAGGGTCGGCTTGTCGGGCTGCACGAAGGTGACGCGGGGCGGCCGTGCCGGCTCGGCGGGCAGATCCTGGCGCACGATGGTCACCTCGTCGCTGGCCTGGCCGGCCTCGTTGTGGGCCGCGATGCGCACGCGGGTGCTGCCTGCCGGCACGCTGATGTCGGCGCGCAGGGTGCGGCCGTCGAAGCTGAAGCGCGGCCAGTTGCGTCCGTTGACGGTCAGGCGGATGTCTTCTTTCTCACTGACGTGCTTTACGGCCGCTTCGAGGCGTACCCGGCTTTCGGTCGTGTGGTATTCGTCGGTGGCGGGCCGGGTGATGCGCACTTCGGGCAGTTGCCACTCGGGCAGGTAGCGCAGGCTGATGGTCTCTTCGGTCGTGCCGGCCTCGTTGGCGGCGCGAATGCGGAAGACGTTGCGGCCCTCGCGCAGGGTCACATTTGCCGAAAGGCGCTCATCCGAAAAGCGAAAATCGTCGATGCGGTAGTCGTTGAGCCAGAGCTGTACATCGCGGCGCCGGTGCACGTGGCGCAGCTCGGCCTCGAGGGTGAAGGCTGCCTGACGCGTCTCGAAGCCGTCGTAGGGCGGTGCAAGGAAGCGGATCTCGGGACGATAGCCGGCAGTGAGGGGCGGGGGCGGTCCGGCCGGCGGCGTCCACAGGATGACGACCACTTCGCGGGCCGTGCCACGGCTGTTGGTGGCGGTAATGATCACCTCGTTGCGGCCGGGCTGCAGGGGCGCGCGGCAGGTGAACTGTTCGCCGAAAAACTCGAACGGCGCCGGGTAGCCGTTGACCGTGCAACTCACGCCCGCCGGCGAAGGCACGTGGCGGATGCGGGCGCGCACTTCGGCTTCGGGTACGGGGCTGGTCCAAGGGCTGAGGGCGGGGGCCACCACCTCGATGGTGGGGCGCTTTTCGCGATAGCGCGGCTGGATGCGCCACTGAAGGCCCAGCGAGGTGTAGTGCAGGATGTCGTTGCCGGCGTCTTCCCATTGCTGGCCGTCGAGCAGGTCGGTGCCCGAGAAGGTCATGCGGTGGCCGCCCACGAGGGCGAAGTTGGGCGTGAGGTCGAAGCCCAGCTCGATGCCCGCCGAGGGCATGAACTTGAGCTGCCCCAGACCGTCGTCGAAGCCGTCGGCAGCGGTCTCGTACACGCCGTCGAGGATCTGATTGCGCAGCGTGTTGCGGATGCGATCTTTGGGGGCGTTGGCATCGAGGCCGGCATAGTCGGCATGGTAGGGCTGGCCGTCGGGGCCGGCCTGGTCGTAGCGCACGTTGTACCAGTCGAGACCGTAGCCTCCGTACAGCGCCACGTGGAAGCCCGTTTGTTCGCGCAGTCTGTTGAGCGTGAAGACGGCTTCGGCGCCCAGCTCCACCAGGTCGGTGCGGTGGTTGAAATAGACGAACCCTTGGTCCATGTTCAGCTCGTCGGGGTAGTCCACATAGTTGAGCTCGCGCGTGCCGTTGAGGGCCTCGTTCTGGCCGATGGCCGTGGTGGGAAAGGGGTCGAGCCCCAGCGACTTGCTGTACGACAGCCGGCCGCGCAGGCCAAAGCCTACGGGAGCTGCCGGTGCATATTCGCGGCCCAGCCAGATGCTGGCGCCAAAGCCGCCGTTGTCGGTGCGCACGTCGCTGGTCTGATACGAGCTGCCCAGGCTCAGCCCCAGCACGTAGGGCGGGAGGGGCCTGGTGGCGGGCTGGGCAAAAAGGGCGAGATTCAGGAACAGCCCGACGAGGGCCAGCCAGTAGCGGTTCGGGTTCCAATTTCTCTTGCTCATGGCGCCGGGGTTTTGCGGTTCGTGAAACGGGGTTTTTCGGTTCGGGTGCCTGTTCGACGACATTTTGCGACAGCTTGTATCAGGGGCATCCGGGCTGTGGTATGAGCGTTTTAACAATTTCACATCCGGCAAGACCGCTATGAGCACGTCGGCCTCCGGGTGGCATTTGCCGAAAGGCAGCTCAAAATACGCGCAAAATGAAGGATCTGCCGGTGGAGGCAGATGGTGGTGTGCTTGTGCTTTCGCAAAATGCTGCCCGCGCGCAGCGGGATTTCGGAGAGAGCCATGTGTTAAGAAAACGGGAAACGGCATCCGAATTTTAACAAAACGGAAAGTAAGAAGTCGGGCGGTCGGCTTCAAAAGTCGAGCGTGTCGCCATGGGTGCGCAGCCAGTTGTGCCAGCTGCGGTAGTCGGGCATGGCCCGTTCCACCTCGGCCCAGAAAGCCCTGGAGTGGTTGGGATGGATGCGGTGGGCCAGCTCGTGGATCATGACGTAGTCGCGCACCTGTGGCGGGGCGAGCAACAGGCGCGTGTTGAGGTTGATATTGCCGCTGTGGGCGCAACTGCCCCAGCGCGTACGCGCGTAGCGCAGCCGAAAATCCTTGATCGGCACGCGGAAGTACTTTTCATTGAGTTCCTGCAGGCGTTGGTAGAGTGTGTCGCGAAAGCGGGCCGCCAGCAGACGGCTCAGCAGGTGGGTGCGCGCTTTGTGCTGCTCTTCGGGGCTGGCCTCTGCGCGTATCTGGAGCAGGATCGTCTTGCCGTCGTCCAGGATGCGGCCGCGATGCAGCTTGAGGTCGGCGCGTTTTTCGATGCGCAGGCGGAAGGTGTGGCCCATCACTTCGATGGTGTCGCCATCTTCGAAGCGGGATTTGTTGGTGTAGCGGTTGCGCAGCCCCGCGCGGCTGTCCAGGGTCTTCCGCACCCAATCCTCGAACTGGCGCAGGGCTTTTTTGCGTTCGGCAGGAGGGAGCCAGCGCGGTGCGCGCATCACCGGCCCCTTCTTCGTCAGGGAAAAACGGATGTTGCGGCGCTGTTCCCAATACACGAAGGCAGTCACCTGCTCTGAATCCAGCTTGATGAGGTGGTGTTGTGGAGCCATGGAAGGTACTGTTGTGGTAGAAAAAGAGCCGGCAATCGTACTTCTGCAGGGAAATGGATCGCCGGCCCTTTGGTTCCAGAGAGGTTCATGCATGCCTTTCGGCAAAATCGCGCATCACGTCCACCAGCGTCTGGACACTCTCCAGCTCCATGGCGTTGTACATCGAGGCGCGGAAACCGCCTACCGAGCGATGTCCCTTCAGCCCTGTGCAACCTGCCGCTTCGCAGGCTTCGAGGAAGGCCTGTTCCAGCTCGGGCTTTTCGATGACGAAGGTGGCGTTCATCCACGAGCGGTCTTCGGGCACGGCCGTGCCCCGGAACAGCGGATTGCGGTCCAGCTCGCCGTAGAACAATTCGGCCTTGGCGCGGTTGCGGCGCTCCATGGCGGCCAGGCCACCCTCCTTTTTGATCCAGCGCAAGGTGAGCATCAGGGCGTAGATGGGGAAGACCGGCGGCGTGTTGAACATGCTGCCTTTATCTATATGTGTCTGGTAGTTGAGCATGGTCGGCAGGCTGCGGCGAACGTGCCCCACCAGGTCCTTGCGTACGACGACCAGGGTGACGCCGGCAGGGCCGAGGTTTTTCTGGGCGCCGGCATAGAACAGGCCGAAGCGGCTGAAGTCGAGTGGACGGCTGAAGATGTCGGACGACATGTCGGCCACCAGCGGCACGTCGCCCGTGGCGGGGAGCTGATGATACTGGGTACCGCGGATGGTGTTGTTGGTCGTAATGTGGAAGTAACGCGCTCCGGCAGGCACAGACCAGTTTCTGGGGATGTAGGTGAATTCGCGGTCTTCGGAGGTGGCCACCACCGCTACCTTGCCGAAATGGCGGGCTTCCTTGATGGCCTTCGTCGCCCAGGCACCTGTATTGACGTAGGCGGCCGTCTCGTCTTCATTGAGCAGGTTCATGGGCACCATGAAGAACTGGCTGCTGGCGCCTCCACCGAGGAACAGCACCGCATAGTCGTCGGCCGAAAGGCCTGCCAGCTCCAGCACGAGCGCCTGAGCCTCTTCCATGACGCGGGTAAACTCCTTGCTGCGGTGCGAAATCTCGAGCAAGGAAAGACCCATTCCGTCGAAATCGCGCACGGCCTGGGCAGCCTGGGCAAAAACCTCTTGCGGCAAAATGGCCGGGCCTGCACTGAAATTGTGTTTTTTCATGACTTGGCAATGTTGGTTTGGTATGGAAAAAGTGGAATAGACGCTGCGTCTCAGCAGATTGCCGGCAAAAATAGGAGAAAACGCAACCCCGGGTGCGTTGGTGATGTTTATTTACAGCGCCGGCGAATGAAGTTGCGTGCAGAAATATTTTGCATGGCGGCGGTCACGCGACAGGCAGTGACACAGTTGAGAGGGGCTTTGGCCCCAGGTTGAGACCGCCGGCCGTGCGCTTGATGTTTGTTTTGTTTTAGCTTGAAAAAGTCCGGGAACAGAATGTCATGCAACCCCAATCGCCA
>WFYJ01000257.1 GCA_015490175.1 Saprospiraceae bacterium
CTCAACGACAGTAAAAACTGCGTTCAAACTGCGTGGATCTGCGGCCGAAGGCTGCGGTTTTGATGAGTGAGAAACCGAGGATTTCAGCAAATGCCTCATATCTTTACAAACCTCTGAAAATATGAACATTAAACATTAAACATTAAACTTTAAACTTTAAACGCCAAGCCCTCAACCATTGCCACAGGATTTCCCACACCACTTTGATTTGAGTATACACCGGGCGCATTTTTCGCGCAAGCGCCACGAACACCTTCCTCATTCCTCGCCCTCGGACTCGGTCAGCAACTTGAGCAACACGCCATTCGTCCAGCCAAAGCCATCCTGCAGCGGGTATTCGCCCCCGCCGCCTTCAAGCTCCAGATTGACCACGTTGTATTTCTCGACCAGCTTGCCCGTGGCCTTGTACACTTTCTCGTTCAGTGCGATCCAGCGCCGCTTGATCTCGTCGGCCAGCTCGTGGTGGCCGTAGTTGCGCAGGCCCTGAATGGCGATCCACTGCAGGGGCGCCCAGCCGTTGGGCATGTCCCATTGCTGGCCGGTCTGCAGCTTGGTGGTCACGATGCCGCCCGGCGCGAGAAAGTAGCGAAAGACGTTGGCCGCCATCGAGTCGGCCTGCTCCTGCGTGGCAATCTTGAAAAACAGCGGATAAAGTCCGGCCCCGCTCGGCACCACCGACCAGGTGCGCGCCGGCCAGTCGTAATCAACGAAAAAGCCACCGCGGCGCGGATACCAGCAATAGGTACGGATGGCTTCGGCACGCCGGTCCGCCTTCGCCCGGTATTCGGCTGCTCGTGCGTCGTGGCCCGCCAGCGCATGGGCGCGCGCAAGGCTCATTTCGAGATGGTACAGCAGGCTGTTCAGATCGACAGGGATGAGCTCGGTGGTGCGAATGGTCTCGAGGTGCATCCATCCGCGGCACCAGCGACTCGAAAAGTCCCAGCCCGACTCGGCTGCGGCGCGCAGCTCGCGATACACGTCGTGGGGCGGGCGCTCAGGATCGCGCTGTGCCGTGGCCACGTCTTCCCGGTAGGCTTCGGGCCGCGGCACGTTGCGGTCGTCGTAGTAGCGGTTGAGGATGGTGCCGTCGTCGAGGCGCACCACCCGCCGATATTCATTGCGCTGCGCATCGAGGCTGTCGGCGCCGTCCATCCAGAAGGCGTATTCCTTCTCGAGCCAGGGCAAGTATTTGACCCAGATGCTGTCGCCCTTTTCTTCGGCCAGCAGGCCCACCATGAGCGAGAAAAAGGGCGGCTGCGAGCGCGACAGGTAGTAGGTGCGGTTGCCGTTGGGAATATGGCCGAACTGGTCGAGCAGCCAGGCGAAGTTGTTCACCATGTGCTCGATCATATCCACCTTGCCGGCCGCCTGCAATCCCAGCATGGTGAAGTAGCTGTCCCAGTAGTAGATTTCGCGAAAGCGGCCACCCGGCACGATGTACGGATACGGCAGCGGAATGAGCGAGCCGCCCACCTCCTGTTCTTCGGGCAGGCGGGTGAGCACGGGCCACAGGGCGTTGATGTGTTCGACCAGCGAGCGCGACGTGTCGGAATGAAAGTCGCTGGCATACTGCCGCGGCAGGTCGAACCAGCGCTCGACGAAAGCTTTCAGGTCGAACCCTGCCCGCCCCTTCTCCCGCTCGTAGGCCGCCACGATCTCCTCGGGCGAGGCCTTGGGCACGCAATCGGGAAAGGTTTTGCTATCGGGAAAAATGCCCGACATCTGCACGTCCACGAAGAGCCGGCCGTACAGCTCGTCGGGACTCCGCCACTCACCGGCCGGGGTGGACGAGCCTTCCTCTCCGCACGCGCTCCAGACCAGCGCAAGCGCCGCAAGCGCCATGGCCATCCAGCCTGTCATCCATCTGCCTTTCGGCAAAAGCTGTATCATGGTCGTTGTTTTGGTGTGTCTCTGCATAGTTGATCTTGCAGTCCCGAAAATGAGCCGGGTGCAAAAAGAGATTTAGGGTTCAGAGTTTAAAGTTTAAAGTTTAAAGTTTTTCTTGTTGACTATCAATTTCTTATCAAACACTCGATTCTTCGGTTCCCCGATTGCTCATCCATGCAACCGCAGCCTTCGGCCGCAGATTCACGCAGTTTGAGCGCAGTTTTTGTAACTCTGTGAAACCCAGTGCGTGCTCAGTGGCGCTCTGTGTAACTGAATGATTTTTCGACTTTTTCAGGAGGCTCTTGAATCAAATCCTCGATTCCTTCATCATGAGGCCATCCCAACATCGCCGCTTTGCGGCGCCTGTTCTCGTATCCGGGACAGGATCCGACCCTGTCGGGGCATCAACAAGCCGCACAAGCGGCATCTCAACCGCCCAAACCTTCATTCCTTGTAAATCCCCACATAGCGCTCGCCCGGCCGCGCATAGCCGCGATACATCCCCTCGGTATTGAACTCCATGGCCACGTTGCCGTGTTTGTCGAGCGCGATAAGGCCGCCACTGCCGCCCACCGACTTCAGTTTTTGCTGGATGACGTGTCGGGTGGCCTGTTCGAGCGTCTCGCCGAGGTATTCCATGCGTGCGGCCACGTCGTAGGCCACCACCCAGCGAATGAAGAACTCGCCGTGGCCGGTGCAGCTCACGCCGCAGGTGTTGTTGTCGGCGAAGGTGCCGGCCCCGATGATGGGCGAGTCGCCGATGCGGCCCCAGCGCTTGTTGGTCATGCCGCCGGTGGAGGTACCCGAGGCGATGTTGCCGTCCCTGTCGAGGGCCACGCAGCCCACCGTGCCGAACTTGTAGTCGGGGTTGGGATCGACCTGGTAGTGGCCCGACTGCTTTTCGCGGGCTTTGGCGCGCTGCAGGCTCTCCCAGCGGCGCTGGGTATAGAAGTACGACGGATCGACCGTGTCGAGGCCGACGCTCATGGCAAACGCTTCGGCGCCTCTGCCCACCATGAATACGTGCGGCGACTTCTCCATGACGGCGCGGGCGGCGCTGATGGGATGTTTGATGATGGTGACGCCACCCACGGCGCCGGCATTGCGCGTGCGGCCGTCCATGATGGAAGCATCGAGCTCGTTGGTGCCCGCACTGGTGAACACGGCCCCGCGACCGGCATTGAACAGGGGCGAATCTTCGAGGTAGCGGATCGTCTGCTCTACGGCATCGAGGGCGCTGCCGCCCTTGCGCAACACCTCTTCGCCGATATCGAGCGCGGCATTCAGAGCGGCCCGATAAGCTGAATCCTGCTCGGGCGTGAGGTCTTCGCGGCGGATGGTGCCCGCCCCGCCGTGGATGACGATGGCGTATTCGGGGCGCTCCGTTTCGGCGGCAGCCTCTTGCGCAGCCGCACCTTCGGCAGTAGTATCGCCCGCACAGGCGTAGAGCCCGCACAGGGCCGCCATTGCCAGCATACAAGCCAGGTTTTTCATCGTTAAAAATTTGAATGTTGAACCAATCGGGATGATGCGCCTTTCGGCAAATGCCGTCCGGTCGCGGCCTCAAACATAGCAAAACCACCTCACTGCACCCGGCCGCGTACCTGAACATCGGCCCACGCCCCCCAGGTCGTTTTTTGCAAAAGCAAACAATGGCCCAACTTTGGGGCTTCCAATGCAAAACCAACTGCCATGAAAATCCTCATCATCGGCGGGGGCAACATGGGCACGACCTACGCCCGCAGCTTCCTGCGCTCGCACATTACCGACAAGGACCGAATGATGATCCTCGAACGGCTCCCGGAAAAGGCCGAGGCGCTGCGCCGGCTCGACCTCGGCGCCGTGTACACCGATGCGGAAGCCTGCCTGCCCGGGGCCGACCTGATCATTCTGGCCGTAAAGCCCCAGGACGCGCCGGCTCTGTTCGCGCGCATCCGCGGCATCGTCGATGCGCAGCAGGTGTTCCTCTCCATCATGGCCGGCGTGCGCATACGCACCATCGCCGAAGGGCTGGGCGTGCAGAAGATCATTCGCGCCATGCCCAACCTGCCTGCGCAGATCGGCCAGGGCATGACGGTCTTCACCTCGAGCGATCAGGTGACGCGCATCGAGCTGGTGACGGTGCAAAACCTGCTCAACACCACCGGCAAGACGCTCTACGTCGAAAACGAAGACTTTCTCGATGCCGCTACAGCGGTATCGGGCAGCGGACCCGCCTACGTGTGGTTCTTCATGCAGGCCATGTACGAAGCCGCACGCGAGATGGGATTCTCGGTGCCCGAGGCCGAACTGCTCGTCTATCAGACCTTTCGCGGTGCCGTGGACCTCTACAACAAGGCCGATCTCAGCTTCGAGCAGTGGATCCGGCGCGTGGCCAGCAAGGGTGGCACCACGGAAGCTGCACTGCACACCTACGAGGGCACAACGCTGTCGGAACACATCAAGGAAGGCCTGCGCGCGGCCCTGCAGCGCGCCATCGAGCTGGGCCGCCAGGAATGATCAGGGCTTCCAGGGAATCTCTTCGGCACCGGTGATGCGCCCCACGTGGCGCGCCAGCACGAACAGGTAGTCGGACAGGCGGTTGAGCAGGCGTACGACGGCCTCATCCACTGCCGACTCGTGGGCCAGGGCCACCACCCTGCGCTCGGCGCGCCGGCACACGCACCGGGCCACGTGGCAGTGGGCCACGGCTTCGTTGCCCCCCGGCAGGATGAAGTTCTTGAGCGGCGGCAGGCCGGCTTCCATGCGGTCAATGCCGGCCTCGAGGCGCGCCACCGCATCCTCCGGCAGAGGCGGCAGCTCCATCGGCTTGTCAGGATCGGTGGCCAGGTGCGATCCGGCTACGAACAGCCAATTTTGCACCTCGAGCAGCTCCCTTTTTTCCTCGCCTTCCGGCAAATGAGACCGCAGCAGGCCCAGGTACGCGTTCAGTTCGTCCACAGTACCATAGGCCTCGATGCGCAGGTCGGACTTGGGCAATCGCTTGCCGCCAAAAAGAGCCGTGGTACCCTTGTCGCCCGTGCGCGTGTAGATTTTCATTGCCATGGTTTCGGTTTTTCGATGGGTGGCAAAAATCGCGGAATTGCCGGAACCGAATAGTTGAGTTTTTTACGTTGATTATCAACACATTATTGAGCACACTGAAAAAAGTCCGTAACAACCCCGACTTTGGTCGGGGCAGGTTCCCGACTTGTCGGGATGACACGTAACGCGTAACACCATAAATAACAAACTGAATTAAAACAAAAAACACATTGCGAATCGTTGCGTTCCCGATACTCGGGACAGGCTTTTGCGTCCCCGACTGGCGTCGGAGCCTGTCCCGGTTTACCGGGAACAAGCTTTCCGAC
>WFYJ01000258.1 GCA_015490175.1 Saprospiraceae bacterium
AGCAAGCCCGCTACAGCCAGGTGCTGATTCAGCAGCAGGGTCAGATGAACCAGGCACAGGTACTGCAGCAGGGCGCTTACAACACGGCCATCATCAACCAGAGCGGCACGGGCAACACGGCAGTCGTTACGCAGGGCACGTTCTGATCAGGAGCAAGACAAACAGACGCACAGGCACTTCAATCGGCACTTTGACCAACAGACCAGAACTTACAGCAACAGGAAACAAACACTCGACCAGGATGCACAGGCATCATCCTCAGGGAGGCACCCACCGGCGGCACGTCCGTTTGCAAGTGCGTCGTCGGTGCGCCTCACCTTCAAACTTTGTCCGTTTGCAATTTTTTGTCCGTTTGCGATGGGGCTGCCCGATTTTCGGGTAGCCTCATTTTGTTGTGGCTTGCGGAGCGAAGCTTACGGCAAGAAGTCTTCCTTGCGCAGGTTGAGCCATTCGAGGGTGTTGTCGGCAAAGATGGCCTGCTTCGTTTCCTGCGGCAGGTCCGATTCTTCGATGAACGCTCCGATGGTGAGGTCGCCGAGCGGGAAGGGATAGTCTGAGCCCAGCGTCACGCGGTGCGCGCCTGCCGTTTCGAGCACGTAGCGCAACATGCGGATGTCGTGGGTGATGCAGTCCACCCAGAAGCGGCCCAGATAGGTGCTTGGCGGCACCGGGTTGTCGATAGCCACCAGGTCGGGCCGGCACCGGAAGCCGTGTTCGATGCGGCCGATGGTGGGCAGGAACGATCCGCCTGCATGGGCGAAGTTGGCGCGCAGGCGAGGCAGGCGCTCGAATACGCCCCCGAAGATCATCGAACAGATGGCACGCGAGGTCTCGGCGGGCATACCTACCAGCCAGGGCAGCCAGTATTTGCGCATGCTGTGGAAGCCCATCATGTTCCAGGGATGCACGAACAGCGCCATGTCGAGCTCCTGCATTGCTTCGAAGATGGGGAAGAACTCGGGCTCGCTGAGGTTCTTGTCGTTGATGTTGGAGCCGATCTGCACGCCCACCAGCCCGATCTCCTTGCAGCGCTCCAGCTCTTGGATGGCCAGGTCGGTATCCTGCATGGGGAGGGTGCCCAGGCCGATGTAGTTTTTCGGATAGTCGTGGACCAGTTGGGCGATGTGGTCGTTGAGGAAGCGCGACACATCGAGGCCGTCTTGGGGTTGGGCCCAGTAGGAGAACATCACGGGGATGGTGCACACTACTTGTACCTGCGTGCCGTGCCGGGCGTATTCCTCGATGCGCAGCTCAGGGTCCCAGCAGTTGGCCTTGATTTCGCGGAAAAACTCGTTTCCTTTCATCATGCGGGCCGCGCCCGGCTTGTGGTGCTCCAGGTGGATGAAGTCGCCATACCCGAATTTGTCTGCCCAGCGCGGCAGATGCTCGGGGATGATGTGGGTGTGCATGTCTATTTTCAGCATGGTCAGGGCTCTTTTCGTTCTGCCAATAACGCAAAGGCCGGGCGATTGACCAAACGCAAGCCGGCCTGGCCCCGACGACAGGCCTCATCCTCAGTGCACCTGGATCACCTTGCCTCGCTGCAGCCAGTCGCGGCCTTCCACGGTGTAGAACCACATGCCTGTGCCTTTCGGCAAATGCAACCCGGCGGCATGGCTGTCGGGCCCGGGCAAAACGAGGCGGACCTGCCGGCCCGTAGCGTCGAAGATGCGGATGCGCTGAACGCGCACCTCCTTCGGCCACAGAAAGTAGAGCGGGCCATCGGTGGGGTTGGGAAACACCTGGATGGCAGGCTGGTCGGCCGGCGGGGTGGTGGTCGCCGTCGGTTGCCACGACAAGGCCATCTGCACCGCGGCCAGCGCATCGATGCGGCCATAGCCCTGCACGTTGTTGGGGATGCTGTCGAAAGGAATGCCGCCACAGCTCGTCGAGTCGTCGAGCGGGATGGCCGTTTGTTGCAGGATGTCTTTGATGACGTCGGTATGGCCGGCCAGCTCGGGGCGGGCACTGATCATCAGGGCTACCACGCCCGCCACGTGGGGGCCGGCCATGCTGGTACCGCTGAAGGTGGCGTAGCCGCCATTGCGGATGCTGGAACGCACCCCTACGCCCGGCGCCACCACGTCGGGCTTGCGCCGAAAGCTGCTGTCCACCATCACGGGGCCACGACTGCTGAAACCGGCCATGCGGTCGTTGATGTCGGAAGCACCCACGGTGAAGCTCTTTTCGAAAATGGCGGCCGGCGCATTGACGCTGCCGCAGCCCGCTCCGCCGCTGTTGCCTGCCGACACCACCACCACGATGCCTGCCAGGTCGAGATTGTTGACGGCCGTTTCCAGCAGGTAGAAATTGTCGGGGGTGCAGCCTTCCATGGGCGGGCACGACCACGAGTTGTTGATGACGTGGGGCGCCCTGTCGGGGTCGGCGTTCTGGCCGTTGAGATCGGTCGGTGCCAAAAACCATTCGAAGCATTCGAGGTAGGTGTAGGGCGTGCCGTAGCCCCGCTCCATGTTGCGACAGCCGATCCACCGGGCGTCGGGCGCCACGCCGATCTCGTTGTCGCCATCACTGCCGACCATGATGCCCATGGTGTGGGTGCCGTGGTTGTGGTCGTCGCAGGGCGCCAGGGTGTCGAGCCCACAGGGGTTGAGCGCCGGGTCGGGGATCGAGTCGCTGTGCAGAGGGTTGAGCTCGTGGATGGCGTCGTGCCAGTTGTAGTTGTGATCGGCCGTGTCGGTCTGGGCGTTGTAGCCGCGGTATTTGGCCTTGAGCGCCGGGTGCAGCCAGTCGTAGCCGGTATCCTGACCTGCGACCACCGCCCCCTGGCCGCGATAGCCCATGGCCCACACCTGCTCGGCATCGATCAGGTCGATGCCCCATTCGATGGCCTCGGGGCCGCGCAGCACAGGCGCTTCTGCCACGGGCTCGAGGCGCACGGCAGGGTTGGGTGCAATGCGGCGCACCTCGGGCAACTGTGCCAGGCGCCATACCAGCTCGGCGGGTGCCTTCGGGACGAAGATGGCATTCACAATGAAAAAGGGCCGATAGTCAGCCCCTTCCGCCTCGAGCAGGCGCCGCACCGGTTCTTGTGTTTTTTCGGCAAACGCCTGAAGCCGTTCCCATACGAAACGGCCGCGGCTGACTTTGTCGGGCAAGGCCCGGGCAGCCGAAAGGTCGGCTTGTGCCTCCAGGATCACGAAACAATCGGCCTGTCCCCGGCGTGCCAGATCATCGAGTACGGAAGGTGCAATGGCGGCCTGCTGAGCCGACAATCGCAGGGTGGCTGCTGCCAGAAGCAGCAGCAAAATCGTTGGAATGCGCATATACTCAACTCGACTTTACCATTTTTCCCCCGGCTCAGGCGACGGCTTGAGTCACCAGGAACCTTAGATACCGGATTCGCTCCCGATAATTTTCAATAAGGTTCTTTTGGGGCCTTATTGAAAATTTGTCTTCGTGCAGTATCTCTGCTCTTACAGCAGATAACACATCAGAAAAAGTGATATGTTCTTTTTTGTAC
>WFYJ01000259.1 GCA_015490175.1 Saprospiraceae bacterium
AGTTCAGGGTTTAAAGTTTAAAGTTTTTCTTGTTGACTATCAGTTTTTTGTCAAATCCTCGGTTCTTCGGTTCCTCAGCCAGAAACCGCAGCCTGCAGCCGCAGAAAACGCAGTTTGAGCGCAGTTTTTGACCTGTTGTTGAGGGTTGAGTGTGTAGGGTTGAGGATTTACAACTCTGTGAAAATCAGTGCATGCTCAGTGGTACTCTGTGTAACTGAGCAACTTTTCTACTTTTTTCAGCAGGCCTCTTTGCTCAAATCCTCGGTTCCTCGGTTGGTTTTTCGATCGCTCAGCCAAAAACCGCAGCTTTCAGTCGCAGAAGACACTGGTGGCGCACAGTTTGTACCTGTCGTTGAGCGTTGGGCGTTTCGGTACCACTTACGCGCACTCCTTCACTCCTTCACTCTTCACTCTGTCACTCCCTCACGCAGTCACTCAACTGATGCAGCACGACTCAGGGTCCCTTCAGGGCGTCTTTCCCCGCTTCGGAGAGATGCCCTGTTTTTTACCTGAAAAATCTCACTGTTCCCGACGACAAGTGTCATGGCCCTGCTTCTTTCCGCCTTTCCTATTTTTAAGCGAACAAAATCGAAAGCCATGACGCTACAGATCAAATCCTGGGACGAGTATCGAGCTGCCTGGCAACGCAGCGTCGAAGACCCCGAAGCCTTCTGGGCCGAGCAGGCCGAATCCTTTGTTTGGCGGAAGCCCTGGAGCAAGGTGTTGGAGTGGGAATTCGACACGCCCAGCGTGAAGTGGTTCCTCGACGGCAAGCTCAACATCACGGAGAACTGCCTGGACCGACACCTGGCTACGCGCGCCGACCAGCCGGCCATCATCTGGGAGCCCAACGACCCCAACGCCCCCAACCGCGTGCTCACCTATCGCGAACTCTACGAAGCCGTCAACAAGACGGCCAATGCACTCAAGGCCAACGGCATCGGCAAGGGCGACCGCGTGTGCTTCTACATGCCGATGGTGCCCGAACTGGCCATCGGCGTGCTGGCCTGCGCCCGCATCGGCGCCGTGCACTCGGTGGTGTTTGCCGGCTTCAGCGCTTCGGCCCTGGCCGACCGCATCAAGGATGCTGCGTGCAAGATGGTCATCTGCTCCGACTACAACGACCGCGGCGCCAAGCACATCCCCGTCAAGGCCGTGGTGGATGAAGCCCTCGCCATGGGCTGCTCGAGCGTCGAGACGGTGCTGGTCTATCGCAAAACGGGCGACGACATCCCCTGGGTCGAGGGCCGCGACAAGTGGTGGCACGACGAGGTGGACGGCCAGTCGGCCGAGTGCCCGGCCGAAGAGATGGACAGCGAAGACATGCTCTTCATCCTCTACACCTCGGGCTCGACGGGCAAGCCCAAAGGCGTGGTCCACACCATCGGCGGATACATGGTCTATACCTGCTTCACCTTCCGCAACGTCTTCCAATACGAAGACGGCGACATCTACTGGTGCACCGCCGACATCGGCTGGATCACCGGCCACAGCTACATCGTCTATGGGCCGCTGCTGGCCGGCGCCACCACCCTGATGTTCGAAGGAGTGCCTACCTGGCCCGATGCCGGTCGCTTCTGGCAGATCGTCGAGAAATACAAGGTCAATCAGTTCTACACGGCGCCCACCGCCATCCGCGCCCTCATGGCCTGTGGCGACGAATGGGTGGAAAAATACGACCTCAGCTCGCTCAAGGTCATCGGCTCGGTGGGCGAGCCCATCAACGAGGAAGCCTGGCACTGGTACAACGACAAGGTAGGCCGTGGCAAGGCCTTCCTCGTCGATACCTGGTGGCAGACCGAAACGGGCGGCATCATGATCTCGCCCATCCCCGGCGCCACCGACAACAAGCCCTGCTACGCCTCCTACCCCATGCCGGGCGTGCAGCCCGTACTCGTCGATGCCGACGGCAACGAGCTCGAAGGCAACGACGTGGAAGGCCTGCTGTGCATCAAGTTTCCCTGGCCGTCGATGCTGCGCACCACCTATGGCGACCACGAGCGCTGCCGCAAGACCTATTTCAGCGCCTTCCCCGGCAAGTACTTCACCGGCGACGGTGCGCGCCGCGACAGCGAAGGGCGCTACCGCATCATCGGCCGCGTGGATGATGTGATCAACGTCTCGGGCCACCGCATCGGCACGGCCGAGGTGGAAAACGCCATCAACGAGCACCCGCTCGTGGTCGAGAGCGCCGTGGTGGGCTACCCCCATCCCATCAAGGGGCAGGGTATCTACGCCTACGTCATCGTGCAGGGCGAGGTGACCGACAAGGACGCCTTCGACCAGGAAGTGCGCGAGGTAGTCACCCGCGTCATCGGCCCCATTGCCAAGCCCGACGTCATCCGCATCGTGCCGGGCCTGCCCAAGACGCGCTCGGGCAAGATCATGCGGCGCATCCTGCGCAAGATCGCTGCCGGCGAAACCGACAATTTCGGCGACACCTCTACCCTGCTCAACCCCGAAGTGGTGGAAGCCATCATGGCGAGCAAATGAGTCGCTGAGCAGAGGCTTCATGCTACCGAAGGCGGCAGTGTGCCCCATGAGGGCGCCTGCCGCCTTTCGGCAAATGGAGCCTACCTGGTTCGCGACCTCTTTTTCCACAAAAGCAACAGGGCGCCCAGGGCCACCACCGCCAGAACCGACGCGACCGGCCACCACCAGTCGCTGTGCTGAGCGACCACGGTCGGCACCTGCTCGGGTCCGAGATAGATGAAGCCGGCCCAGTACCAGGGATGCCGCTGCCAATCGGGGCGCCCCACCCGGGCGAGCCACGCGCGCTGGGCCCGCCACAGCGCTTCGTGCGGGGGATGCCCCTGTCCGAGGTAGCGGTAAAATGCCGTCCACAGCTCGGCGGTGGTGGCGTCGTTGACCTGCCAGAGCGAGGCCACCAGCCCGCGCGCACCCGCATAGGCGAAGGCGCGCGCCAGCCCCATCACGCCTTCGCCCTCTACTTCCTTTCCCGGCAGCGTCTCGCAGGCGCTCAACACCACCAGGGCCGCATCGAACGGCAGGCGGTACAGCTCGTCGGCCGTCAGTGCAGAATCGGCAAACTCGATCTGCGGCAGGGCGCCGCCACGGGCATGGGTAGCCAGATGGATCAGGTCGGCCGTGGGCGCCATTTGCCGAAAGGCGGAAAGAGATGCCGCATCACCCACGAAAAGGCGCGCGCCCGAGGGCAAGGCTTCCAGCTCGCGCCCCGTGTGCGGCAAGGGCGCCAGGCTGTCGCGTCCCGCTTCCGCAAAAGGAGCCCAGCCGCTACAGGTGGCGCCCTCCGCTTCGCGACGACTCGTGAGCTCGAGCACCGTCAGCGAGAAGCCATACCGCACCGGCAGGCGCGGCAAGCCCGCTTCATCGCACAGGAGCGCGCTGAAGGGCAGATAGTGCAGCAAGCCGTCGGGCAGCACCACCAGCCCGCGGGCCGTGTCGATGCCGTCGGGCAGCAGGCGGTGTGCCAGCGTCTGTGCTGCCGCTTGCGACCACGGCCGGTCCGGGCGACGCAGCCGCTGGATGGACTGGCGCAGCACCTCGACAGGCAGCGAAAGGGTGTCGCACGAAAGTTGGCCATCGGGCAGGCGACACACGCGATAGCTGCGCGCCTCGCCCATGAAGTAGGCACAGAATACCTCGCCCGCGCCCACATGGCGCCGCAGGAGCGCCTCGTCCACAGCCGGCGGGCGGGTCAGGGCGAAGGATCGGGGCCAGTGCGCGGCCAGGCTGTCGAGGGCTGCGAGGGTGGCCCGCTGACGCTCCAGCCACAACTCCTGTTGTTGCGGATGCTGCGCGAGCTGCTGTTCGTAATAGGCCAGGTGGCGCCTCAGTCGGGCCCATTGCCGGGCCGCATCGCTCTGGCGGGCACGCACATGCGTCCATATCGCTTCGGCCAGCGCAATGGTGCGGCTGCGCTCGATCCACCCGAGGGCGTCGAGCGCGGCATGGCTTTCGGCGCCTGCCGACGCGGCCCAGGCCAGCACCTCGAGTGCGCGCTCGGTGCGCCGCCGCCACCCCCGCTGGTGGAGCAGGCGCGCCCCCTCGAAGCGCATCATTTGCCGCAAGGCCCAGTCGGTGCGCGCAGCCTGTCGCAGCGCCTCGAGCACCTGATCCGCACGCATGCGATCGGGCTTTTTGCGAAAGCGCATCAGGGCGATCTGTGCCAGGCCATCCCAGGCCTCGGTGAGCGTGTTGTCGGCAGTGCTGCCGGCACGCGTGAGGCCGTCCACCACCCCGCGAAAGAGGGCCTCGGCCTCAGCCAGCCGCCCCTCTTCGAGCAAGACCTGCCCTTTGACGAGCCACACCTTGCCCAGCGTGCGGTGGAACGTGTGGGGAAACGCCTTTCGGCAAAAGCGGGCGCTGCGGTCGAGCCACTGCAAGAGGGTGGGCACCGGCACGCCGCCCCGGCGCCGGCCCAGGCGCGCGCGCAACAGCCAGATGCGGCTGCGCAAATCGTAATAGCGGCTGTCAGCTCCACGTGCGGGCAAGACGCGTACGGCCGTGTCGAGCGCCTGGGCGGCCGCTTCGTATCGGTGCTGGTCGAAGAGGGTCTGCGCCAGCCCGTACCACAACATGCTGCGCTGCAGGGCGGGCACGTCGGGCAAGGACAGCCCCTCGCGGAACCATTGCTCCGCTTCCGCAAAATGGCCTTCGTTCCAGTACGAGAGGGCGAGGTTGTTGTACAGGCCGCCCAGGGCTTCGCCGCCCTGTCCGGCGCATTCGTTCAGGGCGCGCAGCAACACCAGCCGCGCCCGCGGATTGTCGCCCAGACGGATGTAATGGCTGCCCAGCGGCTTGTAGAGGTATTCGCAGGGGTCGAAATCGGGGAAGGCATACTCGTCGTAGAGGCGCAGGGCCTCCTCATAGTCTTCGATACTGGCCGGCACGTCGCCAAGCTGGAAGCGCTGCCAGCCGCGCAACAGCCACACCCACAGCAGGCTCTCGGCCTCGGTTTCGGTGCGCGGGGCGCGCCACATGCCCTGCAGGGCGCTGTCGAGCACGGCCACACTTACGGCGACCGAGTCGAACCAGTCGTCGGCCACCTCCCAGTGGCAATCGAGCCAGTTGGCGAGGCTGTCGCTTTCGCGAAAAGGCTGACAGGCGGCAAGCGCCTCGGCCACCGGTTGCGGAAGCGACCGAGCCCATGCCGACCCGGCCACGGCGAGGAAGAGACACAAAAAGAGGGCGACGAAGTGAGATTTCATCGCCCAAAAATATGCTCAACGCAATCCAGTTCGGGAATTTCAATACAAATGATGGCGTGAATGAGCGACTGAGTGACCGAGTGACCGACCGTGCGCAACGCGCATGAGTCGTGCCGATTTCACCGGTTTCACCGATTTGACCGATTGCACCATGTTCATCCCGGAATTTCCCGGACCACTTTGATATGGGTATAGCCCAATCAGAAACGCCACTGACCGTAAAGCATCCAGCGCCAGGCGCGTCCTTCATCGGTCTGCTGGTAGATGGTGCGCAGACCGACGGCCGGGCCGTAGCGCACGCTCAGCACCTGCACGTCGGCGAAGGGGTTGAGCTGCCATTGCTGGCGGCTGTCGTCCAGCGGAGAAGAGCTCGTCGAGGGCGGCCCCGACTGGTTGCTTTCCAATACCCAAGTGTCGTTGGTGGGATCGTAAATGTAGTAGCGCTGGTTGACGAAACCGCTCAGCGTTTGCTGCCCCGTGGTGCGCGTGCGCTGCATATGCAGCTCGGCCCCCATGCCCAGGGCAAGGAAAGAAGTCAGATTGTAACGCAGGTGCAAAGGCACGAGCGTGACTACGCTCTGGCGCTCGGTGCCCATAGTGGCGGTAGTGACAAACGAGTCGCGCACGATCACCGCATTGGCGCCGGGCGGAAAAATCGAGTCGGTATGCACCAATTGCTGCACACTGCCCTCAATGGTCTTCTCATCGGGCAGCCCCGTCCACAGTTCGAGCTGCCAGTGCCCGCGGCGCGGCTTGAAGGGCGACACCGTCAGTCCCAGCAAAAAATCAGGTGCAGGCGCCCCTGCCGGCTGGGTGGTACCCGGAAAGCTCTGTTGCAGACCATCGGCGCGGGCGCGCCAGCCCGCCACGAGGGCGGGCGACAGCCCCGGCCGGAAACGCACGCTGGCGCGATTGGTGCGTATGGGCGGCTCGCGGTCGAAGACGATCTCGGCACGGGCGCGCAAGGGGCGCTTGGGCCAGTGCGGGTC
>WFYJ01000260.1 GCA_015490175.1 Saprospiraceae bacterium
CAATGATTCGCGATGTATTTTTTTATTTTAAATCAACATGTTATCTATAGTGAACACGCGTCACGCGTTACCCCGACTTTCGGGGCCGTCATGGACTTTTTTCAGTAGGCTCAGGAACCAAGGAGTCGAGGATTTGACAAAAAACTGATAGTCAATAAGAAAAACTTTAAACTTTAAACCCTGAACTCTAAACCCGTTCAAAAACTGCGTCAAGCTGCGCTTTCTGCGGCCGAAGGCTGCGGTTTCAATGAGTGAGGAACCGAGGCATTTTAGCAAATGCCCCACATCTTCACAAACCTCTGAAAATATGAACATTAAACATTAAACTCTAAACCCTGAACCCTCAACAACACACCCTCAACCACTGCAACAGGACTTCCCAAACCACTTTGATTTGAGTATCCATTGAGTTTCCCGAGCCAGTCCGATGCGCGCATGGTTTCCATTGGTGAAGCGAATGCTGCCATTTGCTCAAAAAATTCAGCCGTTACGTATTGCAGGTAGTTATTATTCGACCGGGCGCACTAAGTTTACAGGGATTAGCAGTTGTGGACCAGGCAGTGGCAGATGAAAGGAAAGTACCCGTTTTACCCCCAGCTCGATGCCAGTGATTGCGGCGTGGCATGTCTGCGCATGGTAGCCGCATGGCATGGCAAGACGGTTAGCCCGGCGCGGCTGCGCCTCTTGTCGCACCAGTCCACGCGTGGCGTTTCCCTCCTGCACCTGGCCGAAGCTGCCGAGGCCATCGGCTTTCAAACGCTGGCTGCCGAACTTACGCTGGATCAGTTGAAGGAGCATGCCCCTTTGCCGGCCATCCTGTTCTGGCGCGGAGAACACTATGTGGTACTGTATGCCCTGGACGACAAGAAGGCCATCATTGGTGATCCTGCCGAAGGCATCCGCCATCTCCCGATCGAGGTGTTCAAAAAACACTGGCTGCAATCTTCGCCGCTGGCTGCCCAAGCAAAAGGCATCGTGCTGGCCATGGAACCCGGGCCGGTCTTTCGTGCATCGGAAGAGCGACAGAATGGCCGCTCCTTTGCGCGCTGGCTCAAGGAAGAGACTTCACCCTGGGGCTGGTTCCGCATCCAGTTCTGGACCGGCCTGGTACTGTCGGCGCTGCTGACCGCTCTGGTGCCGCTCCTGCTCAAAGGGCTGGGCGATGAGGCGATCCATCTCCATGATCGGCAGTTGGCGCTGCTCATCTTTGGGGCCTGGGTGCTCGTTATTGTCCTGCGGAGCCTGTTGAGTGGTTTGCTCGATTGGATGGTCGCTTTTGCGGCACGTCGTCTGAGCCTTTCAGGGATGAGTCAGTTCGTGGGCCGTTTGCTCGATTTGCGTTTCGAGCTGCTGCAGTCGCAATTGCCCGAAGATCTGTTACGGCGGGCCTATGGCTATGAGCAGATTGCCGACTTTTTGCGGAAGCGCTGGTTTCCGGCATGGCTGGCTGGGGCTATGGTGGTGGCTGCACTGGCCGTGCTGGCATGGCTGCATCCCGTGTTGGTGTGGCCGCTGCTGCTTTCGCTGGCGATCGAGTTGGGGCTGGCCCTTTGGCGTCCTGCTTCCTGGCATCGACAGGAAGACCTTGCCAGCGAGCTCGAAGCCAAAGCGCACCGCACCCTTGCCGATTTGTTGTATGGCTTGCGCGAATTGAAGCTGGCGCAGGGCACGACGCCGGCCCGCTGGGAGTGGGAACGGGTGCGCAACGAGCAGTTCCACCTGCAGCAGGCTCTCGATCAGGGGCAGCGCCGCCACCACTTGTGGCTCGAGCTGGTGCAGGGTATTCGGGATGTGGCTTTGGTCGGGCTGACCACCTGGGCACTCTTGCAGCATGAACTTACGGTGGGCGCATTGCTGGCCGTCGTATGGATCGTTTCTCAGCTTCCCTGGGCTTCCCGGCAGTTGGCGCAGTACTTTTCCGACCGGGGGCGGTTGTACCGCTGGTTCGAGCGGGTACAGGAGGTATGGGAGCTTCCGGCCGAGTCGGATGCCGATCTGCGTCGGGATCCGTTGCCGGAAAGACAGGAGTTGGTGCTGGACAACGTGACCTTCGGTTGGAAGACGGGCCTGGAAAGCAACGTGCTTGAAGAGGCCAGCATGCGGGTCGAGCCGGGAGCGATTACACTGGTCATCGGCTCGAGTGGCTCGGGCAAGAGCACCCTCATCCAACTGCTCGCCGGCCTGTTTCCCCCCGATGAGGGCGAGATTCGCTACGGGCCGGTCACCCTTGCCCATGTTGCTCCCGACCTGTGGCGCCAAAAGTGCAGTGTGTTGCTGCAGGGAGGACACCTGTTTCAGGACACCATCGCCAACAACATTGCGTTGGGTGTGGCCCGGCCCGACATGGAACGGCTGAGAAAGGTCGCGCAAGTGGTACGCCTGCTCGATTGGATCGACGCGCTGCCCCTGGCCTTTCAGACGGTGGTGGGGCAGGGCGGGCTTGGGCTGTCACGAGGTCAGATACAGCAATTACTGCTTGCCCGGCTCATCTATCGCGATGCGGAAATTTACCTGATGGATGAACCCCTCTTTGGCCTCGACGGCCCGCTGGCGCGGGATGTGCTCGATAATTTGCTCCGCTTCTTGCAGGGCAAAACCATCGTCATTGCTGCTCCGCATGAGCTTTCCGGCCTGGATGCCGACATCAGCTACCTGTTAACCAGAGGGGCGCTTCGGGTGTTGGAAAAGCGACGCACCGTCAAACACTGATTGCTTATGCCTTCGACAGGACCGCGTGGGACTTATACGCCAGGTGAAGAATTGAACGCCATTCTTTCTCGACCACCTTCCGTAATGCGGAGGTGGGGCATTTCTTTTCTGGCATTGGTTTGCAGCGGGTTGTTGCTCATGGGATGGATGGTGCCCTGGTCCGAGCGGCTGGAAGGCGAAATCACGCTGGTGTCGGATGTGCCGCCGGTGGTGGTGACGACGCCCTCGGAAGGCTATGTCCAGATCTTGTTCCGGGAAGAAGGTGATACCGTGCGCCAAGGGCAACTGTTGGCCTTGATGGAAACCACCGCCCGCCTCGAAGACGTGGATCTGCTGGCCCAATGGGCCGATTCGCTGCAACACTATCCCGATCCCGACCTGTTGGCCGATGCCGAGGTCGCCGTGATGCTTTTGCAAATTGGCGAACTCCAAATGGACTGGGATCGCTTCCGTTCGACTGCCGGCAGTGAAGCCCCGGCCACATCGGGCGCGAGCCTTGCGGTCGCATCCATCGACGCGGCCATCCAGAGCGCACGCAACAAGCTGTCGCGGATGCAACGTGGACTCGATGCTCTGGAAAGAGAGAAAAAACAGTTGGAGTCGGCATTCCGACAGGCGCAAAAGAACTACTCTGAAGGGCTCATTACCCTCGAATCGCTGCGCAAGGCGCGCCAGAGCGTGTGGGATGCCGAGGAGCGCATTGCCGAAAAGCAGGCGGCCCTCGATGGGGTGCGCGCCGAGATTCGCCGGCTGGAGCTCGAGAAAAATTCGGTTTATGCCGACAAGCGCTCGGCACGGGAAGGCACCAGCCAGACCATCGCAGAGGCAGCTGCAACCTTGAAGGCGCGCATCGAGGAATGGCGCCAGGAGCATGTGGTCGTGGCACCGGCATCGGGTATCGTCACCCGATATGGCAACAGCGAGTTGAAACGGCGTTTGCCGAAAGGCAAGGAAATACTGGCCATCGTACCGCTCGAAACCGGAAACAGGATCGTGGGGCAACTCACCTTGCCCCCCGTGGGCGCCGCTCGACTGCAATCGGGTCAGAAGGTCTTCGTGGAATTGTATGCGTGGCCCTCGGCCGAATTCGGTCGCCTCATCGGCAAGGTGCGCACCGCCTCGCTTCTGCCAGAGGCCGATGGTAACTATGTCGTGGAAGTCGTATTCCCGAACGGCTTGGTGACAGACAAGGGAATCGAAATACCTTTTCAGCCTCAGCTTAAAGGCAGGGCGGAGGTGATCGTGGAGGTGCGTCCACTGATTTCCAAGTTGTTCAACCTTTGAGCTTTACATTTTTTTTATCCAAATGGTGTGCAGGCGTGTCTTATTGAATTGATTGCCTGTA
The DNA here is from genome assembly GCA_015490175.1 of Saprospiraceae bacterium. Classification (GTDB taxonomy): domain Bacteria; phylum Bacteroidota; class Bacteroidia; order Chitinophagales; family Saprospiraceae; genus WFYJ01. The sequence goes on from WFYJ01000260.1 coordinate 4,055, forward strand.
TTTAATGCATTTCGTTGGAGTTGCATGCCGGACTTCCCTTCCTCGCGAGGAATAAAAGCCTTGCCTGAGTGGCCTGAGGGTTATACCTTTACTGACACTTACTGACTTTCAGTCCAATCTGGTCTCCTCACATCCGGCGCGATTGCGCCACCATTCATTTTGACGGTCAGGTTTCACGTGCTGCCTGCCCGCACAGGGCTGTGCGGGATTTTTTTTCATTTAAACAATGCACTATGTACAAACGATCTACCCCTAAAGGGGCCAGATTGGTGGGGATCCTCTTATTCCTTGCCATCTCGGCCATTTCGCTGACTGCGCAAACGAGTTTTGGCGCATTTCAGGATAACGACTGGTTCAACCCCAACAACTGGACGAACGGCTTGCCCGGACCAGGCAACGATGCCACTGTGGTGGGGGGCGTGACGGCGCAAATTTCCAGTCCGCTCACCGCCGACTTTACCATCACGAACTACGGCACCATTCAGATCAGTGCCCGCGTGGACGTGGCGGGCAGTTTCGTCAATGTGGGTACTCTGGTGAACACGGGCACCATAGTCGTGGCCGGCAACTTCCAGACGGTGACGAGCCTGACCAACCAGAACGTGTTTTCGGTGCTGGCAGGCGGAACGGCCAGCGTGAGTGGCACTTTCGACAATCAGGGAAGCTTGGTCAACGAGGGTGCGTTTACTCACAATGGCACGCTGAACAACACCGGACAGGTGATCCAGAAAGGCCAGTTTCAGCTCAATGGCCAGTTGGCCAATTCGGGCAGCCTGGATCTGCAGGGCGGGCAATTGCTGGCTGCCAACGGCAGTCAATTGCTCAACCAGACGGGCGGTACCATGGCCGTAGCGCAAGGCGCCCTCTGCCAGTCGGCAGGTGTCATCCAGCAAAGCGGCACGCTCGAATTGCATGGAGCGATGGTGATTGATGGCCAGGCATCGGGCAATGGCAGTTGGACGGTGTATGCCACGGGCAGCCTTGCGGCAAACAACCAATTGGCCGTAGGCGGCATCCTGACCAATGAGGGCTTCGTGGCCGTGGGGTTCAAACTGGACCTCAGCGGTACTTTCCACAATGCGGGCTTCCTGCAAAACAGCGCCTACGTCACCGTCTTGCCCGGCGGGAAGCTGACCAATGCCGTGGGCGGCCAGATCGACAACCAGTTCGGCTCGGAGGTGATCAACGAAGGCCTGCTCGACAACCAGGCCGATTTTCTCAGCGTGGGCGACATCATCAACAAGGCCACGTTGCAGAATACCGGATCCATCTACACCAATACGGGCGGCAGCATCGACAACAGCGGCACGCTGAACAACAACGGCTTTCTGAGCAATATTGATCAGATCGTCAACACGGGATCGGTGTTCAACTACAATACGATCAGCAATGCCAGCGGCGGGGTGTTTACCAACAACGGAGTGGTGTTCAACTACAGCTCGGGCCGCATCTCCAACGATTTCGACTTCATCAACAACAACCAGCTCACCAACGAGGGCACCATTGAAAACGGGGTGCGCATCCACAACCACGGCACCTTCACCAACGACGGGCTGGTGATCAACATCGGCGACTTCACCAACTCGCCCGACGCTACCTTCGTCAACAATCAGGTCGTGGAAAACAATGCCGGCGGCATCATCGTCAACGATGGCACCATGGAAAACTACAACGAGTGGTTCAACAATGCGTGCTCGGAGCTGGTGAACAACGGCCTGTTCGTCAACGACCATTGGTTTACCAACAAAGGGCTGGTTTTCCAGAATGGCACCTGGAGCGGCACCATGGCCATCATGCACATGGATGGCGGTGTGGAGATCACCAACGGGATGTCGGATGCCATTTGCGAAAGCGTGGTCGTGGGCATCGGCCCTGATGGGCAAGCGGTGGTGACGGCTGCCCTCATCGCCCTGCCCGTAGTGGAAAATTGCGACGCTCTGGATCTGAAGGTGAACGGCCAGGCACAGGTGGCTTTCGACTGCAGCCAGATCGGGGCGCATACCGTGACGCTCGAGCTGAGTGATCGCCTCGGCAACACGGCGAGCTGTACGGCCAAGGTGGAAATCGCGGATGAACTTTCGCCGGTATTCGAAAACTGTCCGACCGATATGGTGGTGGAGGCTGCGAGCGCCGAAACGCCCGTGTCGTGGACCGAGCCCACGGTGACCGACAACTGCGGTCTGGCCAGTGTGGTGGCCACGCATCAGCCGGGCGATCTGTTCCCCACAGGCGATACCCAGGTGAGCTATACGGCTACCGACGTCAACGGCCTGAGCAACCAGTGTCATTTTACGGTGACGGTCGTGCCTGCCGGCGATTGCGCCGAAGTGCAGGCCATTCGCAAGGTACAGGATACTTACACCCATTGCGGCGGTGCCTGGGCCAGACCCTACGTGCTGTTTCTGGAGGATGGCCATTACTACACGGCCGGCGAGGATTTGCGCTTTGTCGAATACCACGACGGCACGGCGCTGTTGGTCGGCTCGGTATGGCGTAATGGGGAGCGGGGCTGGCTGGAAGTGTATTTTTCCGGAAGGACGGAAGTGGCGCCGGCGGGTTCGCCCAAATACGGGTTGTGCACCTGGGACGGCGGCGACAGTTGGTATTTCTACACCGCATTCGAGGGCAATGTGTTCTTGCCCGACGGCGACCGCCTGTCCATTCATCGCTACGGACCGGCCTTTCAGGTGGGGCAGGGTGCCAACCTGCAGGATCCCGGGCTGTACGGTGCGAGCGGCTGGTTTGCCGAAGACGACGATTATGCCGGCGATTTCAACTTCCGCCTGGCGCCCGAAACCCTCGTTTGTGAAAACTCCATCTGGCTTGAAGCCGAATGTGCTTCCGCAAAAGGCGGCGCCTGGGCCCTGATACAGGACGGCGAGGCATCGAACGGCCAGGCCTTGCGGACCCCCGACCAGAATCGCTATCACTATCCGCCCACTGCCGATGCCGACAAACTGGTCTTCGAAGTGGCCGTGGCACAGCCCGGCGCGTACCGCATCTTTGCACGCGCCAGGGCCGTTGATGGCAGTACGGATTCCTACTGGGTGCGCGTCAATGGCGGTGCCTGGATCAAGTGGAACAAGGTCAATCGCCTCTACGGATATCCCGATGCCTGGGCATGGGACCAGGTGGGGCAATGGACGGGTGGCAAATATGCCGTGCCCCTTTCTTTTGAGCTGCATGGCGGCGTGAATACCATCGAAGTGGCGTGGCGCGAGGCCGGCGCCCGCATTGACAAACTCGTGGTGACCATGGCCGGCAAGCGCCCCGACGATGCCGGCGCCCCGGCCGTCAACTGTGGCGACATGCCGCCGCCGCCCGAGGAGGAATGCAACAATCGCGTGCTCTTCGTCACGGGATACGGCTGCAACAAGTCCACCGATATTGCCATGCTGCAGCATCTCGAACAGTTGGGCTTCGAAGTGGAGGTGCAATACAGCAATGACGCTTCCGCCGACCATGCCGCCGACAAGGCGCTGGTGCTGATCAGCTCCTCGGCATGGCATGGCTCCGTGCAGGACGAATTCAAAGATGTGCCCGTGCCGGTGATCACCTGGAATTCGTGGCTCTACCCATGGCTCGGCATGACCGGCCCGTCCAAGGGGCCCGACTTCGGCGCCATCGGACCCTGCCGCGAGATGGTCGTGGTGCAGCCCGACCATCCCCTCGCAGCCGGCATGAGCGGCACCGTACCGCTCACCGAAGACGATGCCATTTTCAACTATGGGCGCCCGTCAGGCGATGCCGCCGTGGTGGGCGTGATCCAGGACAGCTGGAACCCCCAGAACCAGTGGCCCATCCTGTTCGGGTATGAAGCCGGCGACCAGATGGTCAGCGGTACGGCGCCGGCCCGACGCGTGGGCCTCTTCATGTTTACCGATGCCATTGATGACCTGACGCCGCAGGGATGGACATTGATCGATGCGGCCATCCAGTGGGCCCTTGACTGCACGCCTGCAGCGCCGCCCACCGACCCGCAACCCGATCTGTGCAACAATCAGGCGCTTTTCGTGGTGGGCAAGACGGAGCTCAACGAGAGCGATCAGCTCATCGTGCAGCGGCTCCAGAGCCTGGGCTATCAGGTTACGGTCGTGGACGACGACCAGGTGCAGTCCGGCGATGCCGACGGCAAGGGCATCGTCATCATCAGCTCTACGGTGTATTCCGGCAAGGTGGGTGAAAAATTCACCTGGACCCCTGTGCCGGTACTCACCTGGGAGTCGTGGCTGTACGACGACCTGCACATGACGGCCTGGAGCCAGGGCGCCGATTACGGCAAGAAAGACGACGTCAAAAAGATCAGAATCCTGGATGGTGCGCATCCCATCACACAGGGCGCCACCGGCAAGTTCAAGGTGTACAAGGATGAAGAAGACGTGCGCTGGGGCCGCCCGCAGGGCGATGCCGCCGTATTGGGCGTGATTCCCGGTACGGACAAGGCCATGCTCTTCGCCTATGACCAGGGCGACTGGATGCGCGACATGGAAGCGCCGGCGCGTCGTGTGGGCTTTTTCCTCGACAACAGCGAGGCCGAAGAGCTCACCGGCACCGGCTGGGCCCTATTCGACGCTGCAGTCAACTGGGCGGCCGGCTGTGACCAGAGCTCGGGCATCGAAGCCACACCGGAGCTGCTCACCCTCGAAGCCCGGCGCCAGGACAACCGGATTCTGCTGCGTTGGACCAACAACACCGCCTGGAAAAACGACCGCATGGCGTTGTTGCGCAGTGCCGACGGGCGGCAATGGGAAGAGCTGGAGGCCTGGGATGCATTTGCTGAAGAGGACGATGCCACCCGCGTGTACAGCGCCACCGACGAAGCACCCCTCGAAGGTGCCAACTACTACCGCGTGCGCATCCGGCACCTCGATGGAACCCTGAGTTTCTCGCCGGTGCGTGAGATCCATTTCGAGCCGCTGGCACGGCTGGCACTGTATCCCAATCCTGCCTCCGACGAGCTGCGCATCCTCACCGACGACCTGGCTGGTTTGCCGGCTACGATCACACTGGTCGATGGCCAGGGCCGCATCGTCAGGGAACGGCAGGTGGATGCCTTGGCAGCGGGCTTCGAAAGGATAGATGTACGCACTCTTCCGGATGGTCAGTACTTCCTCCACGTCATGGTCGAAGGGCACCGGCCGGTGAGCGAAGGCGTGGTAGTACAGCATTGATCGTGGACAGACAACACTTGTTATACCAGACGCCATTCGGTCTGGGGATTTTTGATGATAGTCAATGGACGATAGCCGATGGTCTATGGTCTATGGACATTTTTGATTGAGCAATCGAGAAACCGAGGATTTGAGCGAGGTTGAGACGCACGGCGTACGTCTGGAATCTGCCTCTCAACGCTACACCCTCAACCATTGCAACAGGATCTCCCGAACCACTTTGATGCGAGTATAAAATTTGCATGGCAGGGCCTTCGGGCCCTGCTTTTCTCTTATGCCATTTGGGGAAATGCCGTACTTTTGATTGCCCGAAACGAAATGCTCATTGATCATTGACACCTTGCTTCCCGCCCCAATGCCAGATGGCTCGCCGAGCGATTGGCGAGTTTTCAGAATTTCCTCAAAAAAGGAAGTTGGTCAAAACGAACTTTTCCTAATTTTCCGGCCGATTGGCAAAATCAGATTTCACCAACAGTAATTTTTTAGCAATGAACAACTTCTCGCGCGTCTTGTGCTTCGCGTTGGCTTTCGTGTGTGCCGCTGTGCAGCTTCCTGCCCAGGTGAGCTTGCGTGGCGAGGTGGTAGATGCGATCAGTAAGGAACCGTTGATCGGCGCAGCCGTGATGATCGCCGGTACGGGCGAGGGGGCCGTCACCGATTTCGATGGCGCCTTCGAATTGCGGGTCGAAGCCCTGCCCGTAACGCTTGAAGCAAGCTATGTGGGTTATGAAACGGTGCGCATCGAGGTGCGCTCAGCCGACGAACCGCTGCAAATTGCGATGCAGGAAAGTGCCGTGACGATTGACGCCGGAATCGAAGTGGTGGGGCAGCGCATCTCTGAAAAGCAAAAAGCGGCTCCCCTCACGGTGGAGAGCATGGATGTACTGGCGATCAGGGAGACGCCTTCGGAGAACTTTTACGACGGTCTGGGTGCGATGAAGGGCGTGGATCTCACGGCGGCCAGTCTCGGCTTCAAGATCGTCAACACGAGGGGCTTCAACAGTACCAGCCCCGTTCGGACCCTGCAGCTCATCGATGGCGTGGACAACCAGGCGCCGGGCCTGAACTTTTCGCTGGGCAATTTCCTCGGCGCTTCCGAACTCGACGTGCTGCGCGTAGAGCTGGTGCAGGGTGCCAGCTCGAGCTTCTTTGGTCCCAACGCCTTCAACGGCGTGATCAACATGCAAACCAAAGATCCCTTTTATCAAAAAGGCCTGTCGGTCCAACTGAAGGCCGGCGAGCGCGACCTGAAGCAGGTAGCGCTGCGTTGGGCCGATGCTCTGAAGAATGACGAGGGCTACGACTGGTTCGGCTACAAAATCAACTTCTTCTATCTGAGCGCCTACGACTGGGTGGCCGACAACTACGAGCCGGTCGATGGCTCGCGCGTGCCGAAAGACAACCCCGGCCGCTACGATGCCGTCAACCGCTACGGCGACGAATACAGTCCCGTCAACGATGCCTCTACCACGCCGCCCTGGAACGATCCGGGGCTCGGCATCTTCTACCGTACGGGCTACAAAGAGGTTGACCTGGTGGACTACGACACGCGCAACCTCAAGGCCAATGCGGCCTTGCATTTCCGGTTGCGGCCCGAACAAGCCGAGCAGAGCCCCGAACTGATCCTTGCGTCCAGCTTTGGCAACGGTACGACGGTGTATCAGGGCGACAATCGCTTCAGCCTGAAAGGCATTCTCTTTTTTCAGAACCGCATCGAGTTGCGCAAGCGCGACAAGTGGTTTATTCGAGCCTATGCCACCCATGAGGATGCGGGCAAGAGCTACGATCCCTATTTCACGGCCCTGCTCCTGCAGGAGCGTGCCAAGCCCGACGAGCGCTGGGGGCAGAACTACCGTCGCTTCTGGAAGCAGTTCATCGTGCCCAAAATCGAGGAATACGGTTACCCACAGTTGACCTGGGACGGCACCCAGTTCACCTTTGACTACGAAGCCGCCGAGCAGTGGTTGGCTGCCTATCACGACTCGCTGGTCGTCTGGCACAGCCAGGCCGAGTACTTCGCCAACCTGCCCGACATGGACCCCAACGCCGAGCCGACCTTCGAGTATTTTTATCCCGGCACCGAGCGGTTTCAGCAGGAATTCGAGAAAATCACCAGTACCAAGTCCAACCGCGAAGAAGGCGGTACCCGCTTCTACGACAAGTCGGCACTCTATCACATCCAGGGAGAATACAACTTCAAGCCTTCCTGGACCGAGCGCCTCACCGTAGGGGGGAGCGGTCGGCTGTACACGCCCGAATCCGACGGGACCATTTTCTCGGATACTGCCGGTGTGCGGATCACCAATTACGAGTTCGGCATGTATGCCGGTCTGGAGAAAAAACTGGCGGACGAAAAGGTCACCCTCAACCTGGCCGGCCGCATCGACAAGAACCAGAACTTCGATCTGGTCAGCACCCAGGCCGCCTCGGTGGTGTACAAGCCGCGCCCGGGCCACTTCCTGCGCGCCTCCTTCAGTTCGGCCATCCGCAACCCGACCCTGACCGATCAGTACCTCAATCTCAACGTGGGGCGCGCCATCCTGCTGGGCAACATCACGGGCTTCGACAGTCTCATTACCGTCGAGTCGTTCCGCGACTACACTTCCTGCCTGTGTCTGGACACCTTGCAGTATTTCAACGTCGCTCCGGTACAGCCCGAAAAAGTGAAAACCTTCGAGGTGGGCTATCGCGCCACCCTGTTCAACAGCCTGTACGTGGATGCGGGCTACTACTTCAGCATCTACACCGATTTCCTCGGCTACAACATCGGCATCGACGCCACCTTCAGCCCCGAGGGCCTGCCGGATGAGATCCAGGCCTATCGCCTTGCGGCAAATTCCAAAAACAGGGTGACGACCCAGGGCTTTGCCATCGGCCTGAACTACTACTTCGGCGATTACTACATGCTTTCGGGCAACTACTCGTGGAACCGGCTGAACGTCAACGACGACATTGCCAACGACCCCATCATTCCGGCTTTCAATACGCCTGAACACAAGTACAACATCGGCTTCAGCGGCCGCAACGTGCAGATGCGGCTGGGCGAGCGCTACATCCGCAACTTTGGCTTCAGCATCAACTACAAGTGGGTGCAGGGCTTTGTCTTCGAGGGTTCGCCCCAGTTTACCGGTTACATCCCGTCCTACAATCTCGTGGACGCCCAGGTAAACTACACCATCGAAAAGTGGCACACCACGGTGAAGATCGGCGCGTCGAACCTGCTGAACAATCTGCACTACGAGACCTATGGAGGGCCGCGAATCGGTCGTCTTGCCTATATTACGGTCCTGTACGATTTCAAAAAGAAGTAAATTTGATCACTAACTCTTTGTCAACCAAAATTGTATGTGTATGAAGCGATTGACTACAATTCTTGTTGCGCTGGGTGTGCTGGCCTGGATGCCCATGCAGGCACAGCGCTACCTCGAGCCCGTGTTTGACGATGTGGTCGTACAGACCGACATCACTTATGGTGTCAATGCCACGGTGTTGCTCTTGCCCCAGTTGGGTGAGGCCGTGCCCCAACCCCTGATGATGGACGTGTACATGCCTGCCGGCGATACGGAGACCGAGCGTCCGCTCTGTGTGATTGCCCATACGGGCAACTTCCTGCCCTGGCCGCAGAATCTCAGTACGACCGGCACGCGCAAGGACAGCGCCATCGTGTATATTGCGCACCAGCTCGCACGACGCGGCTACGTCGTGGCGCTGATTGACTACCGCCTGGGGTGGAACCCCATCGCCCCAACGCAGGATGAGCGCGTCTTTACGCTGATCAATGCGGCCTATCGGGGCGTGCAGGATCTGCGCACCTGTATCCGTTATTTCCGCCGCACCGTGGCCGAAGAGGGCAACCCCTATGGCATTGATCCCAACAAGGTGATGGTCTGGGGCGACGGCACCGGCGGCTACATTACCCTTGCAGCCGCCACACTCGACGAGTATCAGGAAATCCTGATTCCCAAATTCGTCACGCAGGATGCCAACGGCAATCCCGTGCCCATGGTGATCGAGCAGGTCAATGGCGACATCTACGGCACTTCGGTGGGCATCGTGCCGCAGGGCTATCCCGGCTTTCCTCCCGGCGATACGCTTTGCTATCCCAACCACGTGGGCTATCCGTCCGACTTCAACCTGTGCGTGAACATGGGCGGCGCCCTCGGCGACACTTCCTGGATCGATGAAAACACGCCGCCGATGATTTCCTTCCAGGTGCCTTCGGATCCGTTTGCGCCCTACATGGAAGGTATCGTAATCGTGCCGGGCGTCAACCTGCCGGTGGTGGAAGTACAGGGCGCTTACCTCGTACAGATGAAAGCCAACGCACTGGGCCTGAACAGCGTCTTCGCCGATGCGGACTTCGGCATCAACGGCTACGAGGACTACTCGGCCGTGGCTGACAACCGCAACAACGGCTGGGACGGTCTGTTCCCGCTCTATGGGTCGGCCGGCCCCACCGACAGCAGCCCCTGGCAGTGGTGGGATGCAGCCACCAACCCCAACCACAATCCCGACAATCCCGTGCATCAGGACATGTCGCCGCAAAAGGGCATGTCGTATTGCGATACGATGATCGCCTACGTGGCGCCGCGTGCGTGCATGGCGTTGGGCCTGAACTGTCCGACCGTGAATGTGAAGGAACTCAACGAGCAGGAAGTAGGCCTGCAACTGGGCCCGAACCCGGCAACCGACTTCGTGCGTGTAACCACCAATGCCGAGTTCCCCATCCAGCACATCTACGTGTACGACATGGCGGGTCGTCTGGTGAAGGCCTACACTTCGCTGCACACCAACGACTTCACCATCCAGCGAAACGTGCTGCCTGCGGGCATGTACGTGGCCACCTTCCATTTCAAGGAGGGACGCGTGACCAAGCAGTTGTTGTTCAACTGATTCCGGCAGGCTGTTTGCTGAAAAGCGTCAGGCCCGAGGTTTTGAGTCCCGGGCCTGTTTTCTTTTTGCCGAAAGGCCGGATGCCGGCCGTTTTGTATAGGGTTGAGGGTGTAGCGTTTAGTGTTTAGTGTTTAGTGTTTAAAGTTTAAAGTTTTTCGCATTGATTACCAGATATTTTGTCAAATTCTCGGTTCCTCATCCATTGAAACCGCAGCCTTCGGCCGCAGAGCGCCGCAGTTTGAACGCAGTTTTTGACCAGGTTGAGGGTTGAGCGTGTAGGGTTGAGAGAGTTTGCAACTCTGTGAAAATCAGTGCATGCTCAGTGGCTCTCTGTGTAACTTGAATGATCTTTCGGACTTTTTTCATCAGGCTCAAATCCTCGGTTCTTCGGTTCCTTGCATTTATTCCCAGAGCCAGTCGTGGGATC
>WFYJ01000261.1 GCA_015490175.1 Saprospiraceae bacterium
CGTGTAGGGTTGAGGGTTTACAACTCTGTGAAAATCAGTGCGTGCTCAGTGAGCTCTGTGTAACTGAATGATCTTTCGGATTTTTTTCAGCAGGCTCAAATCCTCGATTCTTCGGTTCTTCGATTCCTCGGTTCCTCATCCATTGAAACCGCAGCCTTCGGCCGCAGAAAACGCAGTTTGAAATCAGTTAATCGGGGACACTACCCCTGTCGGGAAGGGTCAGGCTTCCATGCGCACCGGCTCGCCCGGGCAGATGCGCAGCACGCGCAGCTCGGTGGCGCGGCGGCTGACGTCGGCGCTGGCATTTTCGAGGCGCAGCACGCCGCGCGGACAGACGGCCGCACAGATGCCGCAGCCCACGCAGGAGGCACGCACCACGTCCTGGCCGCGCTGGGCGTACCAGCGCACGTCGATGCCCATCTCGCAGTAGGTGGAGCAGTTGCCACACGAGATGCACTGGCCGCCGTTGGTGGTGATGCGGAAGCGCGAGCGGAAGCGCTGCACCAGCCCCAGCCAGGCCGCCAGCGGGCACCCGAAGCGGCACCACACGCGATTGCCCATCAGCGGGTAGAAGCCCGTGCCCACCACGCCGGCAAACCACGAGCCGATGTACAGGCCGTACCACTTGCGCACCTGGTAGCTGTCGAGTCCCAGCACGCGCGACTCGCCCGTGAACCAGGTGTACAGCACCAGGGCCGTCATCACGACGGCGAAGACCAGCACGCCATGGATGAGCCAGCGCTCGACGCGCCAGGCGCGCAGCTTTTTGCTGGAAAGCTGGCGGAAGGGGTCGCCCATCGTCTCGGCCAGGCCCCCGCAGCCACATACCCACGAGCAGTACCACCGCTTGCCAAACAGGAAAGTGAACAGCGGCACGCCCACCAGGGCCAGCGCAATGCCCCAGCCCAGCATGAAGATGCCGAGGGTGCCGCTGGAGAGGAGCTGGTTGAGGTTCTGCTCGAAGAAAAAGTCGTAGTCGAGCGGCCAGATGTTCTTGAAGTCGAACCAGGGCTTGTTGAGCCGCACCAGGATCTCGGGGATGAGGAAGGCGAAGGCCGTCTGGAAAAACATCACCGACAGGGTGCGGATGATCTGGTAGCGGTTGTGCCGATACCTGATCAGCATGCGCACGCCCATGACGAGGATGGCCAGCGTGTAGAGGAAACCGTAGAGGAACCACTGGCTGGCGGGATGCCCGCTGAGGGCTTCACTCAACGGATCGACCATGATGACCCAGTTGACGAGGTGCTCGGGGTAGAAGTAGAGCAGCAGGTAGAAACCGATGAGCCACGCGCCCAGCGCCATGCCCAGCCAGCCGCGCGCCGTGAGCGGATGCTGCCAGATGCCGTTGTTCTTGATGCCGGCCAGCTCGCGCAGTCGGGGCAGCAGGTACATCAGTGCACCGAGGATGCCCAGCCCGATGCTCAGGGCAAAAAACAGCCAGGTATTGCCGGGCAGCAGCCCCGTACTCGAGGCCTTGGCCACGGGGAAGCGCACTTCCTTGCGCTTGTAGTCTTGCAGGATGGCGTTCCAGTAGTCGCCATCGGTGGGGCTGAGGCCCATTTCCTGCTCCACGTAGCGGCGGATGTCTTCCTGGGCCAGCTTGAGGGCAGCGTCGAGTGCCGAGATGAAGGCGAAGCTGTTGGGCCAGGTCTGGCCTTTCATGGCGGCCACGTGCTTCGACACGTGGGTCCAGTGCATGTCGTTGTTCAGGGCTTCTCTCAGGGCCTGTTCGTTGAGTACGAACTGGCTGGCCGTGAGCGACCAGGTGAAGATGCCCAGCGCCAGCACGAACAGGCCGATGCCCGCGATCTGGACGTTTTTTGCGAAAGCGTGTTTTTGTGCCATGACCGGCTTCGTTTTTATGGTAAGCGATGGGATTTACTTCTTGAGGAAATCGAGCACCATGTCGAGGCGGCGGCGTTTGCGCAAGCGCAGTTGCTTGCCCGTCTGCTGATTGTAGGCCGCTACGATAGCCGCTTCGTACTGCGGGTAAAACTCCGGGTCGAAGTTGGCCAGCGACAGGTCTTGCAGCACGTCTTCGATGTGGGTGCCTTCGCGCAGCCACTTGTCGCACACCTCGTGGCGGTAGCGGATGCCCATAAGGTTGAAGCCCAGCACCGAGCCCGTGTCGCGATCGTACACGATGCGCACGCTGTGCCGGCCGTCGGGCTGTTCCCAGTAAAGCGAAGCGTGGTTTTCCGGCGGGTCGGGCAGCACGGTGCCATAGACCTGATACTCGATGTCGAAAAACTTGGCCGAGTTGAACCAGATGCCGGGCTCGTAGGGCGTGGGTTGCCCGCAGATGGTGTGCGCCACGGTCTCGCCCATCATGCGGCCCGTGTACCATACGGCCTCGATGGGGCGGCGCCCGGGGCGGGGCCGCCGCACCTGCGCGCAGTCGCCAATGGCGTACACGTCGGGGATGTTGGTCTGCAGGTATTCATCCACCAGGATGCCCTTTTCGATCTCCAGGCCGCTGAAGCGCAGAAAATCGACGTTGGGCGACACGCCGGCCGTCAGGCCCACGTACTGGCAGTGAATCTTTTCGCCCTTGCTCGTCACCACCAGCTTGCAGCGCCCCTCGCGGTCGCCCCAGATCTCCTTGAGCTCGGTCTCCAAACGCAAATCGACGCCATGGGCGCGGATGTGGCGGGTCACCATGGCCGACTCCTCGGGGGGCAGCACGATGTTCCAGAAGCTCGACTCGCGCACCAGAAAGGTGAAGGGGATGCCGCGCGACTGCAGCATCTCGGCCAGCTCGACGCCGATGAGGCCGCCACCCACGATGACGGCATGCTGCAGATGCTCGCTGTGGCGCTCCAGCGCCTCGAGATCTTGCAGGCTGTACAGGCCGTGCACGCCATCGAGGTCTTGGCCGGGCCAGCCGAATTTGTTGGGTTTCGAGCCCGTGGCGATGATGAGCTTGTCGTAGCCGATGCGGTGGCCATCGTACAGGATGACCTGCCTTTCGGCAAAATCGACCTGGTCCACCCAGCCGTACACCCGCTCGATGCGGTTTTTCTCCCAGAACCAGTCTTCATAGGGCTTGGTGTGCTCGAAGCTCATGTGTCCCATGTAAATGTACATGAGCGCCGGGCGCGAAAAGAAGTATTCCGATTCGCCCGAGATGACCGTGATGCGGTGGTCGCTCAGCTTGCGGATGTGGCGGGCGGCCGTGATGCCGGCGATGCCGTTGCCGATGATGACGATGTGCATGGTGGCTGTCGGTTGTTTTGACGATTGAACAATACGTCGGCTCCGGAGCTCGGGGTTGTCCGAGGAAGGGCCAAGGTCTATCATTGTTTCATGAGGCAGCGTCCTTGCAGCGACACTGGACTCAGGGCGCGATGATGAAAGATGGGTGAAAGTAAAGAAGGTGATCAAAATGGCAAGAGCCCATTCGGGTAGCCTGTCGTTTCTGCAAATTACCTTTGCCCCATTCTTCGTTTTGCGAACCTGAATTTTACTTTATGCGTTCATTTTTTACGATTCTTTTGGCCTGTCTGTTGGCGACAGGCCCGCTCGCCGCTCAGGTCATCCTCAGCGAAGACTTCGAAAGCAGCACCATGCCTTCGGGCTGGACCAACCAGAGCATGGCCACCGATGGTGGCTGGAACATTGGCACCCCTTCCTCCCTGTCGAGTGCCTACTGGGCCATACCCGCTGTGGACGAAGGTACCTACATCGCTGCTACCAACGATGACAACTGCAACTGCGACAAGAGTGCCGATTACTTCATCACCCCTTACCTCGATTTTTCCGACTACACCGCCGTGGTGTTGGAGTTTGACTACTTCTTCGGCGGTTTCAGCTATCAGGGCGCTACCGAGCAAGCCTTTATCGAGTATTCGACCGATGGCGGCGCCACCTGGACGCAGCTCTACGAGCTGGCAGGCAATGGCGAGGGCTGGCAAAAGGACTTTGTCGTCGATCTGAGCCAGGTGGCCGGTGAGCCGTTTATCCAGATCGCCTTCCGCTATGACGATAGCGGTAGCTGGCTCTACGGCTTCGCCATCGACAACGTGACAATCAGGGCGCCGCTGGCCAACGACCTGGAGCTCACGCGCCTGACCATCGACCGTTTCGTGCCTACGGGCCAAGGTGTGGCGGTGAAAGGCGTAGTGACCAACAAAGGGACCAACAACGTCACCAGCTTCGATCTGGAATGGACCGACGGCACCAACACCTGCACCGACAACTTCACCGGCCTCGACATTCCGCCGCTGGGCACGTACGAGTTTACGGCCATGTCTTCTTTTACACCCCTTGAATCAATCACCTATATCATTTCAGCCACGATCACCGCCATGAATGACACGCTGGACCAGAACACCGCCAACAACTCGGCCAGTGCGGCCGTGTCGGGCGTGACCTTCGTGCCGACCAAGCGCTGGGTGGCCGAAGAAGCCACGGGCACCTGGTGCGGCTGGTGCCCCCGCGGCGCCGTATTCATGGACTACATGGCCGAAACCTATCCCGACCAGTTCATCGGCATTGCCGTGCACGATGACGACCCCATGGCGGTGAGCGCCTACGACAACGGACTGACCAGTATGCCCGGCTTCCCCGGCTTCCCCTCGGTGGCCGTGGACCGACTCGAAATCATAGATCCGGAGGAGCTGGAAGCGGTTCACCCCGTACTCTCGGCGCGCGTAGCGCCGGTAGCGCCTGCCATCGAGGCCACGCTCGACGTGGCGACCAAAGAACTGACCCTCGATGCTTCCGCTGAATTCGTCACCCGACTGGAGGGCGTGGACTACCGCCTCAACGTGGTGCTCACCGAAGACGGCGTGAGGGGCACCGGCTCGGGCTATGCCCAGGCCAACTATTACTCGGGCGGCAGTGCCGGCCCCATGGGCGGCTTCGAGAATTTGCCCGATCCCGTGCCTGCCGACCAGATGGTCTATAACCACGTGGCGCGCGACATCCTCGGCGGCTGGGCACCGATGAACATGCACGCCATCGTGATGGTCATTGATCAAGGCACCGGCGAGATCCTCAACGCCAATCAGTCGGAGCTGACGATCGTGTGCCCCGACGACCTGGGCACTACCGTCGAAGTTGATGACGAGTCGGTGCCGGGCGCCGAAGACGGGGCCGTGTACGTGACGCCGAGCGTGGGCTTTGGACCTTACAGCTACACGTGGAGCAACGGCAGCACCGACGAGAGCCTCCTCAACGTGCCCGCCGGCGACTACTCGGTCACCATTACCGACCGCGCCGGCTGCAGCGAAACGGTGAGCGCCACCGTAGGCATCGTCAGCGGCGTGGAAGACATCGAGTCGCTGCGCCTGATGCAACTGGCACCCAACCCGACCCAGGGCCTGGCGACGCTCGAGCTGCGTTTTGCGAAAGCAGAAGACGTGCGCATCGAAGTGGTCAATGCCATCGGCCAGGTGGTCTGGAGCCAGTCGGCCGGCCATACGGCAGGCGGCGCCTTCCCCATCGACCTGTCGGGGCAGCCCGCCGGCATCTATCAGGTGCGCGTAGCCGTACACGATCAGGTGCGCACGGCCCGACTCATGGTCGCGCATTGATCGCAGCACACGGGCTTTCGCCAAAAAGATGACCTGCCCACGCGGGCATCCGCTTCTTGCGGGTGCCCGTGTGTTTTTTGCCGAAAGGCGCAAGGGGAAAGGGGGGGAAAGAGTGATTGAGAGAGGGAGTGACTGAGCGCGAAATTCATATGAGTTGCGCCGATTTTGCCGGTTTCACCATCAGCACCACTGAATTTCCCAAACCACTTTGATATGCATATGGTTACTTTTGCTGTCGGTACACGATTTTCAAACCAAACTTCAAAGCAGTATGAAATCACCAATGCGTACACTCATCGCCCTGACTGTGATGGCCCTGTGGGCAGGGGCGGTGCAGGCGCAGATCCACACGCCGGCGCCCAGCCCCTCGTGCAAGCTTCAACAAACCGTGGGCCTTACCGAGGTCACTGTCGAATACTCGCGCCCCGGCGTCAAAGGGCGCACCATCTTCGCCGAAGACGGTCTGGTGCCTTTCGGCAAAATGTGGCGCACCGGCGCCAATCGCAACACGGTCATCACCTTCAGCGATGACGTCAAGGTGGAAGGCAACGAGCTGAAAGCCGGCTCGTACGCCCTCTACACCATTCCCGGTGCCGACGCCTGGACCATCATCTTTTACTCCGACACTAACAACTGGGGCCTGCCCGAGGAGTGGGATGCCGGCAAGGAGGCGGCCCGCTTCGTGGTGCGTCCCGTGGAACACTGCTTCACCGAGACGTTCACTATCAACATTGACAAGCTGCGCAACGAGAGCGCCGAGATCCAACTGCTCTGGGAGCGCACCAAGGTGCCCATGAAGCTCGAGGTGGACGTGGACAGCAAGGTCATGGCCGACATCGAGCGCGTCATGGGCGGCCCGACGCGCAGCGACTACTACGCTGCTGCCCGCTACTACTACGAGACCGACAGGGATCTCGATCAGGCGCTCGAGTGGGTGCGCAAGGCCAATGAGCTCGACCCGCGCTACTGGCAGTATCGTCTCGAAGCGCAGATTCTGGCCAAGATGCGCCGCTACGACGAGGCCATCGAGGCTGCGAAGAAGTCGCTCGAATTGGCCAAAGCGGCCGGCAACGAAGACTACGTGCGCATGAACCAGAAGGACATCGAGGAGTGGAGCAAGATGGCCGGCGGCAAGGAGTAAGGGTTGCCGACTCTGGCCAGGATGTGGTGTCGGCGCGACGTACTGTCGCGCCGACACTGCTTTTTTGGGGCTGGTAGAGATGCGCTGGAGACGAAGAGGGGCGGCCCCCATTGCGGAAGCCGCCCCTCGTTCGGGCGTCGTTTGCCGAAAGGCAGGCCAATCAATGTTGCATGCGGTACTGCTCGAAGGGGATGGTGGTGTACAGCTCTTCGGCCACCCACTTGAGCTCCTTCATCAGGTCGGCAGGCTGCTTGAAGCCCGGCGAGATGGTGATGCGCTCGTAGTTTTCGGTCAGGTACACGATGCTGGGATAGCTCAGGCGGCCGTCGAGCAGCGAGTAGGCCAGCGTATGCACGCCGTTGCGGCCGCCCTCGACCCACTTGAAGGTGGTGCCCTGGAAGGTGATGTCTTCCTTTTGCTCGGCATCGAGCTTGACGGCGTAGAAGTGCTTGTTGATGTAGTCCACTACGGCGGGGTCTTTGAAGGTGGTGGCGTCCATGCGTTTGCACCAGCCGCACCATTGCGTGTACACGTCCACGATGAACTTCTTCTTCACTTTCTCGTTGGCAGCTACGGCTTCTTCCCAACTCATCCAATGGATGCCCTCTTCGGTCTGCGGGGCGTGGGTGGCCGGCGCAAAGGCGCACCACAGGCCGACGAAGAGTGCCAGGCCGGTGATCATTGCGGTGATTCTCATGATTTATCGATTTTTTTGTGTGCTTTCGCAAAATGCAAAACCGTGCCCGAAAAAGGGCGCGGCGCAATAAAATTAGTGTGCCGGCTGTCGGCGGCGCGAAAAGTGCGCGTTTTTAAGACATAATTAACCACTTATGAGCGGAAAAAAGATCGTGGTTGGCGTCGGCGGTGCCAGTGGCGCCCTCTATGCGCGCCTGTTGTTCGAGCGGCTGGCCGCCCTCGAAGATCAATGGGAGGCCGTGGGCGTGGTGATGAGCCGCAATGCCCGTTTCAACTGGGAGCACGAGACGGGCGCTCCCTTCCATGCCGACGAATGGCCCTTCGAGTTTTATGCTCCGGACGACTTTTCGGCACCCTTTGCTTCGGGCTCGGCCCGCTACGACACCATGATCGTGTGTCCGTGCTCGGCGGGTCAGTTGGGACGCATTGCCAGCGGCACCTCCAGCGACCTGTTGACACGCGCTGCCGACGTGGTGCTCAAAGAGCGGCGGCGCCTCATCCTCGTCTTTCGCGAAACGCCGCTCAGCCTGGTGCACATCCGCAACATGGAGACCGTCACGCTGGCCGGCGGCATCGTGTGTCCGGCCATCCCCTCGTATTACAGCGCGCCCGCCACGCCGCGCGAGGTGGCCGCCACTGTCGTGGATCGCGTGCTCGACCTGGCCGGCTTCCGGATCGACACCTACCGGTGGGGCGACTGAGGCGGTTCAGGCCTTGTCGTCGTCTTTGCGCTTGTTGCGATTGCGGTTGCGGCCGCCCCGGCGCCGCTTGTTGCGCGACGACCGATTGCCCTTCTGTTGGTCGTTGGCTTTGGGGGTGTTGCCTGCCGCGGTGTTGCCGTTGCCGGTCTTTGTCTGTTTGTCGCCATTGCTGGTGCCCGACGGTTTTTTCTTTTTCCGCCGCTTCTTGCGCTTTTTCTTGCGCTTTTCGATGGGCAGGTCGATCACGCCCGTCACGTCTTCGAAGTCGAGCATGTCTTCTTCCTCGAGCGCGGTGTCGATGTACTGCAGGGTGGCCAGGCTTTCCGGCTTTTCGCCGCGCTCGTTCATGGCCAGGATTTCCTTCACCTTGTCGATGGTGAGGGGGTAGAGCTTGCCGCGCATGCTGTCCGACTCGATGGCATAGTACATCAGACCCTTGAAGATGTCGGTCTTGACGAGGGTAGCCTTGCCTGTGGTCAGATGCAGGGTGTCGGCTTTTTCGGGGAAGTGCTTGAGCGCTTCCATGTAGGTGTCGAGCTCGTAGTTGAGGCAGCACTTGAGGCGGCCGCACTGGCCCGACAGCTTGGCCTGGTTGATGGCCAGGTTCTGGTAGCGGGCTGCGGCCGTGGTGACCGTCTTGAAGCTGGTCAGCCAGGTGCTGCAGCACAACTCGCGCCCACACACGCCGATGCCACCGATACGGGCCGACTCCTGCCGTGCGCCGATCTGGCGCATCTCGATCTTCACCTTGAATTCGCGCGCATAGTGGCGGATCAGCTCGCGGAAGTCCACGCGGCCCTCGGCGGTGTAGTAGAAGGTGGCTTTGCGCAGGTCGCCCTGGTATTCCACGTCGCCGATCTTCATCTCGAGGTCGAGCGTGCGGGCGATGGCGCGGGCACGCACCATGGTAGGCATTTCCAGCTCGCGGGCATGTCGCAGCTTCTCCAGGTCGCGCTCGTGTGCCTTGCGGATGACGCGGGCCTGCACGTGGGCTTCCTGCAACTTGCGCTTGCGCAACTGCAGGCGCACCAGCTCGCCCGACAGGCTCACCTGGCCTACGTCGTAGCCGTTTTGGGCTTCCACCACCACCCAATCGCCCGTGGTGATGCGCTTGCGCAGCGGGTTGCGGTAATAGTTCTTTCGGGCTCCGTTCTTGAAACTTACTTCCACGATATTGCACGGCTCCACGTCGTCGATGCCGAAGCGGGTCAGCCAGTCGAACGTGTTGAGCCGGTTGCAGCCGCCGTTGAGGCAGCTTCCGTTACTGCGGCAGCCGGCCACTTTGCCATCGGCCGAGGCGCCACAGCTACATCCAGGACAACTCATATTTCAATCGGTTTGCGGGCACGATGGCCCATTTGTGAAACCGGAGGTTTCCATTTGCTGCTTTCGCAAAAAGAACCCTTCCGGCCTGCCGCGGGCATGGCTGCCCGGGGCGATATATGACGACGCCGGCGGCTCAGGCCTTGCCGGCGGAGGGCGTTATGGACGGCTGCCGCATCAGCTTGCCCAGCCGGATGGACAGGTCCATAAACAGGATTTTGGGGTTGGCGTTTCGTTCTATGTGAAAAATTGCCTCGTCAAAAAGTTTGGCGATGGCTTCTATTTGCCGGGGGCCTACCACGCGCGCCATCTTGCGCGCCGTTTCCTGTTCGGCGGGCAGCAGGCGCAGCGGCATGGTGTGCCCGCTCAGGTTCCATACCAGCAGCTCGCGCCAGAAGTGGAGGCCATAGTGCAGGAAGTTTTTCTGGGGCTCGCGCCCCCACTTGGCCGCTTCGTTGCACCACTGCACCAGGGCGGCACCCTGACGCGCGTAGCACTTGCGCAGCCAATCGACGAAGACCTGCGCGTGGGGCTGATCGGTGGTGCGCGCCAGCTCGAGCGCTTTGTTGTAGTTGCCGTCGGCGATCTGGGCGAAGGCCAGTGCCTGCTCGGCATCGAGCCCTTCGCGCTGCTGCAGCGCCCGGGCGATCTGCTCGTCGGTGAGCGGCGACAGCCGCACGATCTGGCAACGCGACAGGATGGTGCCGAGGATGAGGTCGGGGTTTTCTGCCACGAAGAGAAAGATCGTGTGGGGCGGCGGCTCTTCGATGAGCTTCAGCAGGCGGTTGCCCTCCTTGCCCAGGTACTCGGGCATCCACATCAGCAGCACCTTGTGGCGCCCTTCGAACGTTTTCAGGCTGAGCTTTTTGACGATTTGTACGCACTCGTCGCGCGTGATGTTGCCCTGCCGGTTTTCGGCATCGAGGCGCATGAGCCACTGGTGGACGTTGAGGTACGGGTTTTCTTCGAGCGCTTCGCGCCACTGCTTGTAGTACTGCTCGCTGGTGGCCTTGCTGCCCACCGTGGGAAACGAAAAGTGCAGGTCGGGGTGGGTGTAGTGTGCCGAGTGGCGGCACTGCGTACACTGTTCGCAAGGCTCACCCTCGCGGGGCGCCTCGCACAGCACGTAGCGCGCCAGGGCCAGGGCCAGCGGCAGGTGGCCGCTCCCTTCGCCGCCCACGAGCATCAGGGCATGGGGCAGGCGTTGCTCGTCGGCCAGCCGGCGCAGCAAATCCTTGGCAGCATCTTGTCCTATGACCTCGGCAAATCGCACCGCAACAGTGTTTGTGAGCGGCGCAAAACGGAAAGAAGAAGCAACGGCTTCGGAATCAGTCGCGCAGCCAGTCGAGGATGGCATCGTCGAAGGGGCTGGTGGCAGGGGCGAGCACCTGTACCAGATGGCCTTCCTCGTCGAGCAGGTACTTCTGGAAATTCCATTGCACCTCGCTGTCCATGACGCCGTTGTGCGCTTTTTGCGTCAGCCATTGCCACAAGGGGTGCTCGGCGATGCGTACCTTTTCCGTAAGAGGGAAAGTGACGCCATAGCGCTGCCGGCAAAAGACCTGTATTTGCTCGGCCGAGCCCGGCTCCTGCCCGCCGAAGTCGTTGCACGGACTGCCAACGATGACGAGCCGCTCGGCAAAATGTTCGTACAGCTCCTGCAACTGGGCGTATTGTGGCGTCAGCCCGCACTCGGAAGCCGTATTCACCACCATGAGTTTGCGTCCCCGGAACTCGGAAAAGTCTATGATTCTGCCATCCAGGGCGGCTACCCGAAACGTATGTATGGTTGGCTGCACGCTGCTTGCTGCTTCTGTATTCGCGTTTTGCACTTCCGCTCTTTTTTTCGAAACGGAAATCGTTGAGCAAAATTAGTCTTTTTGATTTTATGCGCTCAGCCTGCTGAAAAAAGTCCGTGACGCGTGACGCGTGACATCGTGACGCGTGACATCGTGACGCGTGCCCACTATAGATAACATACTGATTTAAGATAAAAAATATATCGCGAATCGTTGCGTTCCCGATACTCGGGACAGGCTTTTGCGGCCCCGATGTTCGGGACAAGCTTTCCGACGCGTCGGAACTGGTTTTGCGCGAGATTTCGGGTTTTTTCAGGGGGCTTAACCCTCAACCCTCAACTTCAAGCTCCTCTATGGCACTTTTTTCAGGGGCTTCAGTCACTCCACACTCCTTCACAGGCTTCAGCCATACACGTGCGTGCCGCCTTCACCTTCGATGACTACCTCGTTGTGGGCGGCTGCTTCGACGCGACCCACGATGCGCGCTTCGATGTCGAAGGCGCGGGCGGCCTCGATGACGGCTTCGGCTTCCGATGCGGGCAGGTACACTTCCATGCGGTGGCCCATGTTGAAGACCTGGTACATTTCGTGCCAGTCGGCGCCCGACTCCTGCTGGATGAGTCGGAACACGGGCGGAGTGGGGAAAAGATTGTCTTTTACGACGCGCTTGCCTTCGATGAACTTGATGACTTTGGTCTGGCCACCACCCGTGCAATGGATGAGGCCGTGGATGTGCTTGCGATGCGTTTCGAACAGTTTTTTCAGCACGGGCAGGTAGGTGCGCGTAGGCGACAGCAGCAGTTTGCCGACGGGCAGCTCGATGCCGTTGGCGTCCACCGGGTCGGTCAGGTGGCGCGAGCCGATGTACACGAGCTCGCGAGGGGTGTCGGGATCGAAGCTTTCGGGATATCGTTCGGCATAGTCGGGGTGCAGCACGTCGTGGCGAGCCGAGGTGAGGCCGTTGCTGCCGATGCCGCTGTTCCAGGCTTCTTCGTAGGCTGCTTGCCCGAATGAAGCCAGGCCCACGATCACGTCGCCGGCCTGGATGTCGTTGACGATGAGCTCGTCGCGGCGCATGCGCGCAAAAGCCGTATAGCCCACATCGGCCGTGCGCACGATGTCGCCCACGTCGGCCGTCTCGCCGCCGGCCAGGTGCAGGTGCACGCCGTGAGCGGCCAGGCGCTCGCTCAGCTTGCGCGTCGCCTGGATGAGCGTGGCGATGACGTCGCCGCTGATGAGGTGCTTGTTGCGGCCGATGGTGGAAGAGACGACGATCTGATCGGTGCAGCCCACGCAGGCCATGTCGTCGAGGTTCATGACCAGCGCGTCCTGCGCGATGCCTTCCCAGACCGACAGGTCGCCCGTTTCGCGCCAGTAGAGATAGGCCAGGCTGGTCTTGGTGCCGGCGGTGTCGGCATGCATGATGTTGCACCACCGGGCATCGCCGCCCACGATGTCGGGCAGGATTTTGCAAAAGGCATTTGGGAAAAGGCCTTTGTCGAGTCCTTTGATGGCGGCATGGACTTCGTCTTTGGTGGCCGACACGCCGCGGCGGTCGTAGCGAGCCTGATCAGACATGGGCGAAATTTTGCGCAAAGGTATGTTTCGCGAAAGGCAAATGGAGCGTCTTCTGTGAATGAGCGAGGGAGTGAATGAGTGAGGGAGAGACGGAGCGACAGAGTGACGATTGCCCCACGGCAAGCCCTCAACCATTATACTCAAATCAAAGTGGTTCGGGAAATCCTGTCGCAATGGTTGAGGGTGTGTTGTTGAGGGTTGAGGGTTTAGTTTAAAGTTTTTCTTATTGACTACCAACTTTTTGTCAAATCCTCGGTTCCTCGATTGCTCAGCCAAAAACCGCAGCTTTCAGCCGCAGATGGACGCAGTTTGCGCGCAGTTTTTTGCAACTCTGTGAAAATCAGTGCATGCTCAGTGGCGCTC
>WFYJ01000262.1 GCA_015490175.1 Saprospiraceae bacterium
CTTTATGGAATCATTATACATGTATGAAACAGATAATCAAATGGATTTGCATTATAAAAAGTTAGTTTGATGCGTATGCGACAAGTCGGGAACCTGCCCCGACCAAAGTCGGGGTTGTTACGGACTTTTTTCAGTGCGCTCATTCTTCGGTTCCTCGATTTCTTCAGCCAAAAACCGCAGCCTTCGGGCGCAGCAAACGCAGTTTGAAATCAGCTAATCAGAGACACTACCATCGCCCGATCCCTTTTTGCCGCAAGGCAGACAAACCCGTTTGCCGACAGGCGGGGATAAGCCAGAAAGTGCAATCTTGAGGGCAGCCAGTCTTTTCACCTTCAAAAAACGATTGCCATGCGCTTCCTGTGCACCTTCGCCGCTATCCTGTTTTGCCTTTCGGCAAATGTAGCCCAGCAGACCGATCACGTCCTCGGCGAGCTGCTCATCCAGCTCGCTCCGGAAACGCACCCCCGCCAGCTCGAGCGGGCGCTGAGCACCTTCGAAGGACGTGCCACCGGCTTCCAGTGGGTCAAGGCCGTAAGCCCGCCCATGCGCATCCACCTGTACCGCTTCGACTACGGACAGATCCACGAGCGGCGCTTCCTCGAGTACGTGCGCAACATCAAGGGCGTGCAGATCGCCCAGTTCAACCACCTCATCGAGCCGCGCACCACCACTCCCGACGACCCGCAGTTCCCCTTGCAATGGCAGTACATCAACGACGGCTCTGGCGGCGGCGTGCCCGATGCCGACCTCGATGCCGAGCTGGCCTGGGATATCACCACCGGCGGCCTGACGCCCCAGGGCGACACCATCGTGGTCTGCGTCATCGACGGCGGCATCGACATGGGGCACGAAGACTTCGGCGACAACCTCTGGTACAACTGGGCCGAGATTCCCGGCAACGGTGTGGACGACGACAACAACGGCTATGTGGATGACTTCCGCGGCTGGAACGCCTACACCGAAACCGACGAGGTGGACAACGACGACTGGCACGGCACCAACGTGGCCGGCATCGTGGGTGCCCAGGGCGACAACGGCATCGGCGTGGCCGGCGTCAACTGGAACGTCAAGGTCATGGTGGTGGTGGGGGGCGGCAACGAGGCGGAAGCCCTGGCCGCCTACACCTATCCCTGGGTCATGCGCAAGCGCTACAACGAAACCGACCGCAGCGAGGGCGCTTTTGTGGTGGCCACCAACGCCTCCTGGGGCATTGATTACGGGCAGCCGGCCGACGCGCCCCTCTGGTGCGCCTTCTACGACTCCCTCGGCATGCAGGGCATCCTCAACTGCGGCGCCACGGCCAACAACGACGTCAATGTAGATGAGGAAGGTGACCTGCCCACGGCCTGCCCCAGCGACTTCCTCATCAGCGTGACCAACATGAACAATGAGGACGTCAAGGTGACGGGTGCCGGCTATGGCGCCACCACCATTGACCTGGGCGCCTTCGGTACCGCCACCTGGACGGCACAACCCGGCGACACCTACGGCGCCTTTGGCGGCACGTCGGGCGCCACACCCCACGTCACCGGCACCGTGGCCCTGCTCTACGCCGCGCCCTGTCCTCTGCTGGGCGAGCTGGCGTTGACCGACCCGCCGCAGGCCGCCCTGCTGGCCCGCCAGTACATCCTCGACGGCGTCGATCCCAATGCCAGCCTGGCCGGCATCACGGTCACGGGCGGCCGCCTCAATATGTTCAACTCGCTGCAACTGCTCATGCAAAACTGCGGCCCCTGCCCGCCGCCGGCAGCGCTCGTCGCTACCGACATCCTCGACACCGCGGCCCTCATCAGCTGGCATCCGCTCGACTCAACGCTGTTCGTCAACCTGCGCTGGCGGCAGGTGGGCGATACGGTCTGGCAGATCGCAGACTCGCTCTCCGCCGACTCCTTGCTGCTGAGCGGCCTGCAGGCATGCACCTCCTACGAAGTCGAGGTCGAAGCCGTCTGCGCCGACACGCTCAGCGGCTTTATTCCGCACATTGAATTCACGACCGACGGCTGCTGCGTGCCGCCCGAGGTGGTCTTCGTGGACGAGGTGGATACGACCGTGGTCGTAGCCCACTGGCCGCCCGTGCTGGCTGCACAACACTACATCGTCACCGTGGCCGGCACTACCGACACCCTCGTTCTGGACAGCATCGAGGGCCCCGAGCTGGTCATCGAGGGCCTCATGCCGTGTACCGACTATCAGATCCAGGTACAGACGGTCTGTGACACGGGCATCACCCAGCCCACCCCGCCCTTCGATTTTCGCACGTTCGGCTGTGGTCCCTGCATCGACCTCACTTACTGCGAGGCCGGCGCCAGCACCCAGTTCGAGTTCATCCAGTCGGTGCTCATTGACACCTTCGCCAACACCACGGGCGACAACGGCGGCTATGCCTTTTTTGGCGACAGCCTGAACATCTTGCTGCATACCTACGGCCTGTATGATGTGACGCTCGAGCCGGGCTATCAGGACGGCAGCTACGGCGAGCACTTCCGCGTCTGGATCGACTTCAACCAGGACGGCG
Source organism: Saprospiraceae bacterium (assembly GCA_015490175.1). Lineage (GTDB taxonomy): Bacteria > Bacteroidota > Bacteroidia > Chitinophagales > Saprospiraceae > WFYJ01. The sequence goes on from WFYJ01000262.1 coordinate 2,516, forward strand.
ACTTCGACGACGACGGCGAGATGGTGTTCGAGACGGCCGAGCCCGCACAAGAGCCCGTCACCTTCACCTTGCTGCTCGGTCCCGACGTGCCCACAGGTCTGACCCGCATGCGCGTGGGCATGACCTGGGCCGGCAACGGCGGCACCAACTGGCCTGACGCCTGCGGCGTGGAGTTTGAGGGCGAGTTCGAGGACTATTGCCTGACCATCGTGGAAGGCACGCCGCCCGAATGCCTGGCCCCCGAGCTCGTCGTGGACACGGCCGGCTACGAGTGGGTACACCTCGTATGGGACGACAATCCCGAGGCCAACAACTACTTTGTCCAGATCCGGCCACAGGGCAGCGACGAATGGCATACCGAAGACACGCACGACCCGGAATTCTGGTTCGAGCAGCTCGAGCCCTGTACCACCTACGAGCTGCGCCTGGCCGCCCACTGCATCGGCGTCGCTGGCGATTACGGCGACATCGTGACCTTCACCACGGCCTGTCCTCCCCCTTGCGACGGCATCGTCCAGGCCGTGGATACGGCCAACGTGGGCTATACCAGCCTGTTGCTGTTCTGGGAAGCGCAGCCCAATGCCGAAGGCTATGTGCTGCTGTACCGACCTCAGGGCACCGACGACTGGCACGATGCCCTCGCGGCAAGTGCCGAGATCGGCCTGGCAGGGCTCGAGCCCTGTACCACCTACGACCTGCTGATCAAAACGCTCTGCTCCTTTGGCGAGTCGGACTTCTCGGATACGCTCAGCTTCATGACGGCCTGTCCGCCGCCCTGCGACAGCGTGCCACACGCCATCGACACGGTCAACGTGACCGAACACAGCATGGTGCTCTACTGGAACGAGATCGCCCATGCGACGGGCTACGTGCTGCTGTGGAAGGAGCACGGCACCGACGACTGGCACGAGCTCGACACGCCCCAGGCCGAGGTGCACCTGAACGAGCTGGAGCCCTGCACGGCCTACGACATCAAGGTGAAGGTGTTGTGCGACTTCGGCGAAAGCCCGTTCACACAGGTGTTCACATTCATGACGGCCTGCCCCTCGGCCACCGACGACCCGGTGGCGCGCATGCTCGGCATCGAGGCCCAGCCCAACCCGTTCGCCGACCGCTTCACCCTTTCGCTCGAGCTTCCGCAAAACGCCACTCTGGACCTGCGCCTGCTGCACGTGTCCGGCCAAGTGGTGGCCACGCGCAGGTTGCATTTGCCGCAAGGCGCACATACGCTTGTGTGGGATGAAGCGGCAACGCTACCCGCGGGCGTCTATCTCCTCGAAGTGGCAAGCCCGTGGGGACGCACGGCCCTGCGCATGGTGCGTATGCGGTGATGGTGGTGATGTGGGACGTGGTGTTGTTGTAGAGACGTTGCGTGCGACGTAGAGACGTTGC
>WFYJ01000263.1 GCA_015490175.1 Saprospiraceae bacterium
ACATTGTACTACGCGTCACGATGTCACGTCGTTACGATGTCACGGACTTTTTTCAGTAGGCTCAAGTTTAGAGTTTAAAATTTTTATTGTTGATTATCAGTGTTTTATCAAATCCTCGATTCTTCGGTTCCTCGGTTCCTCACTCATTCCAACCGCAGCCTTCGGCCGCAGAAAACGCAGCGCTGACGCAGTTTTTGCAGTCACACCCTCACTCTTTCCCTCCATCACTCCTCACTCCTCTCTCTTCACTCACTCCGTCGCCCTATCTCCCGAGAAATTTCCAAACCGAATTTCGTTGCGTATAGCAACGAGGCGTCGCGTGTCATGCCGTCACTTCCCTTCTTTGCTTTCGGCATGGGCGGCCCAGCGAGCGGCAATGCGGCGCGCGTAGTCGTCGAGCAGCTCGAGCACGCGCTTGCGGTCGGGCGAGGCCACGATGAGGCCGATGTGCCAGGGCTTGTCGAGGCGCCAGACCACTTCCGGGGCGTCGAACTCAGAGGTGTCGGGATGTTCGTTGCGGGCCAGCGAGACGATGATACCGGCATAATGGTCGCGCAGGGGCGGTAGTTGGTACTTTTCGCCGCGCACCACGGCCGACTCGAGCCGCGCCCACTCGCGCCACATGTTGATGCCGGTGGCGGCCTCGATCATGTCGGCCAGGTGGGCGCCACCCACGCGCGCCGAGGTCTCGAGGAAATAGAACCGGCCGTCTTCGTGGCAGCGGATAAACTCGGTATGTGAAGCGCTGAACTGCATGCCGAAGGCGCGCAGCACGTCCTGGTTGAAAGTGAGGAGCGCCTTGCCCTCGGGCGCGTGCTGCGGCAAGAGAGCCGAGCGGAAGATGCCGCCGCCATGCGCCACGTCGAAGGGCGGGCTCAGGTATTTCGAAGCGGTGGCAAAGACCACCTTGCCCTCCTGCGACAGGGCATCGACGTGGTACACGTCGCCGGGCTTGAACTGCTCCACGAGGTAGCGGTGGCGCTCCTCGCCCAGCGCGTCGAGCACCTGCCACAGCTCTTTTTCGCTGTGCACCTTGCGGATGCCCTTGGCCGAAGCATCGGAGCGGGGCTTGACGACCCAGGGTGCCGGGTGATTTTTGGCGAAAGCCTCGATATCGGCATCGTGAAACAAGGGCGAGAAGGCGGGGATGCGCAGGCCGGCCTCGGCGGCTTTCATGCGCATGGCCAGCTTGTCGCGAAAATAGCGGGCGGTGGTCTGCCCCATGCCGGGGATGCGGAAATACTCGCGCAGCTCGGCCGCTTCTTCCACGTCGAAGTCGTCGAGCGCGATGATGCGGTCGATGCGGTGGTGGCGCAGCAGCCAGGCCGTACCGGCAATCAGGTCGGGCATGGGCCACTGCCCGTGTTCGATTTCCGGAAGGAAAAAGATGTCTTCGAGGGCGTGGCGGGGCCAGGGCTCGTCTTCGAGGCCGGCGGCCGTCACGAGCCACACGCGATGCCCTTCGGCATGGCAGCTTTCCAGAAACTCGATGCCTTTGTACTCGCAAGAGATGCACAGGAAGTTGTGGGATGGCTTCATCGGTGTGACGGGGTTGGTGTGACGCCAATGGGTGCACGCTCACTCGGCCTTGCCCAGCACGCTGCCGCTCGGAATGACGGCGCCTTTCTTCAGCACCACGATGCCGTCCACGATACAGTGTGTGGGGTACTCCTTGTTTTCGAGCGAAGCATCGCCGCGGATGATGACGTTGTCGCCGATGCGGCAGTTCTTGTCGATGATGGCGTTCTCGATCAGGCAGTGTTTGCCGATGCCGAGCGGGATGCCAAACTTGGGATTTTGCAACTCTTCAAGCGACTCGAAGTAGTCGTTACCCATGACGATGGCGTGGTCGATGACGGTGTAGGCGCCGATGCGCGAGCGAATACCGATGACGGCCCGTTCGATGCGCTCGGCGTGAATGATGCAGCCTTCGGCCACGAGCGCCTGCCGGAAAACCGTGCCGTAGAACTTGGACGGGGCCAGCATGCGCGGGTGCGTATAGACGGGGTGTTCACTGTCGAAGAGGTTGAAGCGCGGCACGGGCCTGGTGAGCTCCATGTTGGCCTCGAAGAACGAGCGGATGCTACCCACGTCGGTCCAGTAGCCGCCAAACTCATAACTGGCCACGCGGTAGCCCGAGTGGATGGCATTGGGGATGATCTCCTTGCCAAAGTCGAGGGCGTCGGGATACTCTTCGAACAGGCGTTGCAGGGCCTCTTTGTTGAAGATGTAGATGCCCATCGAAGCGAGGAACTCCTTCCCTTCCTTTTGGTATTCCTCCGACACCTTCGACTTCCATTCAGGCAGGACGGAAGGGTCGGGCTTTTCGATGAAGCGCTCGATCATGCCGTCGGCGTTGACTTTCATGATGCCGAAAGCCGGCGCCTCTTCCGCAGTGACGGGGATGGTGCCGATGGTGATGTCGGCCTCTTTCGCGATGTGGTAACGAGCCATGTGCTCGAAGTTCATCTGGTAGAGCTGGTCGCCCGACAGGATGAGGATGTAGTCGAAATCGTGGTTGACGAGGTGGTGCATCGACTGGCGCACGGCGTCGGCAGTGCCCTGAAACCAGTTGGCGCTGGTGCGCGTCTGCTCGGCTGCAAGGATTTCGACGAAGCCACGGCTGAAGTGGTCGAAGTGGTAGGTGTTCTTGATGTGCGAGTTGAGCGAGGCGGAGTTGAACTGGGTCAGCACGAACATGCGGCGCACGCCGGAATTCAGACAGTTGGAGATGGGGATGTCGATGAGGCGATATTTCCCGCCGATGGGTACGGCGGGTTTGCTGCGTTGCTCGGTCAGGGGATAGAGGCGCGAACCTACACCGCCGCCCAGG
>WFYJ01000264.1 GCA_015490175.1 Saprospiraceae bacterium
TGTCCATCACCCTGCTCTCGCCGGCCGGCCAGACCGTCAATCTCGTGGGCGCCCCCTGCGACGGCCCCACCATCACGACCATCTTCAGCACCTGGCAGGTGGATTTCGTGCCCTGTGCGGCCACGGCCATCCCCGACACCATCGCCGGCATCCCCATCGCCAGCCCCTGGGACGGCTGCAACGACAACAACGTCTGGCCCATAGGCAACTACAGCGGCTCGTACCATCCACACGCCGGCTGCCTCGAAGACTTCGACACCGGCCCCGTCAACGGCACCTGGTGCCTGCTGGTGCAGAACACCTCCGCAGTTTATTCGGCTTCCATTCTCGACTTTTCGCTCACCCTCTGCGACGACACCGGCATCTTCTGCTGCGAGGCCGATGCGGGCCAGCTTACCACCACCAGCCTCGTTTTTTGCGCAAGCGACACAACAGGCCTCCAGCACCCGGACATCGGCCCGCAGTGGACCACCACCCCACCCGACTCGGCCACCTACGGCTACCTCTGGCTGGCCGCGCGTCAGGACACCATCGCGGCCCTGCTGCCCCAGCCCGACTTCAGCGCACTCGACACCGGCCGTTGGACCGTCTGCGGCCTGTCGTATCTGCTGGCCGACTCCACTGCACTGCCCCAGCCCGGCACCTCCCTTTTGAGCAGCCTTTCGGCAAATCTGGCCTCCGACACGGCTGCCTTCTGCGGCGACCTCACGCCCGCCTGTCTCGACCTGCGCATCGTGCCGCCCCCCGACACCACCCATATCGACACCAGCCTCTGTACGGGCGACACGCTGATGCTGGGCGACAGCATATGGTTCGCCAGCGGCCAGTACTCCGCCGTACTGCCCTCGTGGGCCGGCTGCGACAGCATCGTCCAGGTAGCGCTCACCGTTCATCCCGCCGACACCACCTGGCTCGACACGCTGCTGTGCGCGGGCGACACGCTGCGCCTCGCCGACTCGGCCTGGTGGCAGGCAGGCATTTACCAACTGACCGGCACCAATCAGTTCGGTTGTGACAGCACGACCATCGTCCTGCTCGACTTTCGCGACAGCATCCAGACCTGGGTAGCCGACACCATCTGTGCGGGCGACACGCTCTTCATGGGCGGCCAGGCCTTCACCCAGAGCGGGCAATACCTCGTCGCGCTCACGGCCGCCTCCGGCTGCGACAGCCTCGTGTGGATCGAACTGACGGTGTGGTCGCCCCAGGCCGTGGCCCTGCCGCCCGACACCCTGTCGTGCGCCCGGCCCGTCATCGCTCTCGACGGCGCTAACTCATCCGGGCAAACTGTTTTCTGGACCAGCACGGACGGCCATTTCGCCTCCGCACCCGACAGTGCCGTCGTCCTGGTCGATGCCGGCGGCACCTACGTGCTGCACGCCCGGGAAGGATTTTGCGAAAGCACAGATACGCTCATCGTCATGGCCGACACGGTGGCCCCCTTCGTTGATGCCGGACCCGACACGGCGCGCACCTGCTTCTATCCTCAACTCAGCCTTTCGGCAAATGCTTCCGCGCAGGGCCAGCCCTTCAGCGCGACATGGACGGGACCGGCCGTCGCGCCCGACAGCTCGCTGACGGTCACCATCGGCGCGGCGGGCACCTACGTGCTGCACGTGACCAATCTGACCAACGGCTGCACGGCCGCCGACACCCTCGTCGTGGCCAATGACACCGTGGCGCCCCTGCTCGCCCTGCCCGACACGGCCTGGCTCACCTGCACCGATACCGCCCTCGCCCTCACGGGCACGCCGGCGCCCGAGCCCGCATGGCATTTCCAGTGGTTCGGACCCGACGGGCTGCCCGTGCCCGCTTCCGACACCGGCACATGGACGGTGGCGCTGCCCGGCACGTGGCGCCTGACGGCTATCGACTCGACCAACGGCTGCCAGGCCTCCGACTCCACCCTGGTGCGCATCGACACCCTGCCGCCGACAGCCCTCATCGCCCCACCCGACACCATCACCTGCACACGCGAAGTGGTGGCGCTCGACGGCTCGCTTTCGCAAAACGCCGTCCACTTCCTCTGGACCGGCCCTGCCGGCGCACTGCCCGATTCGGCGGTGGTGGCCGCAGCGCAGCCGGGCACCTACGTGCTGACCGCCGTGGCCGACAACGGCTGCACCGACACGGACACCGTTCAGGTGGCAGCCGACACGGTGGCGCCGGTGGCCGACGCAGGGCCCGACCGCACGCTCACCTGCGGCTTTCCCACCGACACGTTGGGCGGAGCGGCTACCAGTACGGGCCCCGGCCTCAGCTATCAGTGGCACACGCTCGACGGTCATTTCCTCGGCCCCAACGACCAGCCGCAGGTGGCAGTGGACAGCGGCGGCCTGTACTGGCTCGTCGTCACCGACACGACCAACGGCTGCACTGAGGCCGACACGGCGCTGGTGACGGCCCTGTTCGATGCGCCGCTCGCCGATGCCGGCCCCGACCTGTTCCTCGACTGCCAGACGCCCGTGGTCTGGCTCGACGCCGGCGCCTCCGATACGGGCCAGTATATCGGCTACGCGTGGTACACGCTCGAGGGCGCATTTCTCACCAACAACCCACAGCTCAGCGTCAACTATCCCGACACCTTCGTGCTGACCGTCCAGCACACGGTCACGTTTTGCGAAAGCAAGGACACGGTGGTCGTAACCCGTACCGCCAGCGCCCCGCTTGCCGAGGCCGGCCCGCCGCAATCCGTCAACTGCCAGACGGGCCTGGCCACGCTCGATGCCTCGGTCTCCGACAGCGGGCCGCATATCGTCTATGAATGGACGGCGCTGGACGGCACCGTGTTGGCGGGAGCGCAAACGGCAAACCCGCTGGTCAGCGGGCCGGGTGCCTATCTGCTCACCCTGCACGACACGCTCGACGACTGCCTGGCCCTCGACACGGCCTTCGTCGTGCTCGACACGCTGGCGTGCACGCCCCTGGCCGATGCGGGCCCCGACCGCCACATCACCTGCGCCAACGAACCCGGCCCCCTCGACACGCTCGACGCCACGGCCAGCACGCAGGGCCCCGCTATGAGCTACCACTGGACAGCCCTCGGCGGCATGCTGCTCGACACTACCGACGCCCTCCATCCGCTGGTCACGGCAGGTCTGTTCGTGCTTGAGGCGCGCAACGACCTGTGGGGGCTTTCCGCTTTCGACACCGTGGCGGTGACCATTGACACGGTGCGCCCCATGGCCGATGCCGGCCCGGCGGTGGTTTCGGTCACCTGCCCGCAACTGGAAGCCTGCGTCAGCCTCGGCGGCACGGCCACCTCCATCGGGCCGCGCTTCGTCTATCAGTGGGAAGCCGTGGGCACGGGCAGTTTTTGCGGAAGCACCGACCAGCCCACAGCCGAGGTGGATGCTACCGGCCTCTACAACCTCATCGTGCGCGACACGGTGAACCACTGCCAGAGCGAGGACGCCGTGGTGGTCCAATACGACGGACTGCTGCCCATCGCCAATGCCGGCCCCGACATCCAGATTCCCTGCGGAGACACGGTCGCCTGGCTCGACGGCACAGGCTCGCTGCAGGACAGCAGCTTCGTCTTTCACTGGTTTTCCCTTTCGGGAAATGTGATTCCCGCGGCCGACCTGCAAACGGCATGGGGCCAGCCCCTCAACGCTGCCGACACCTTTTACCTCGAGGTGGTGAGCCAGCAAAACCTCTGCCGCGATACCGATGCCGTTGTCGTCTTCGCGCCCGTCAATTGCTATCCCGACTGCCAGATTGCGCCGGCAGGGCCACTGACCTGCGCCCAGGACACGCTCTGGCTCGACGGCACCGCCTCGGATACGGGGCCCGAATTTGCCTACCAGTGGACGGCACTCACCGGACAGCTCTGTGGGGGCGACACCACGCTCACGCCCTGCATCGACGCGCCGGGCATCTACCAGCTCGAGGTGACCAACACCCAGACCGGCTTCCAGTCCACCTGCCAGGTCGAAGTGCTCGACGGCCGCAGCTACCCGACCGTGGATGCCGGGCCACCCGTGGCGATTACCTGCGCCACGCCGCAGCCCGCCCTCGAGGGCAGCTACAGCCCGCAAGTGCCGGCCGCGGTGCTGTGGCACACCACCGACGGCCAGCTTGCCGGGCCGGCGACGAGCCTGCAGAGCGCAGCGGGCGCCCCGGGCTGGTACTTCCTCACCGTCACCCGCGCCGACAACGGCTGCAGCGCCACCGACTCGGTCTTCGTCGGGCTCGACACCTTGCGCCCCGTGGCCGAGGCCGGCCCCGAAGGCCAGCTCACCTGCGCGGCCAGCACGGCCGTCCTCGCCGCCACCGCGACGCCAGCCAACGTGAGCTGGTATTGGACCACGCCCGACGGTGAAATCTGCGCCGGCGCCACCACGCCCAACCCCGTCGCCTGTGCTCCGGGCACCTACATCCTGACCGTGGCCGGCGCCAACGGCTGCACCGACAGCGACACCACCTTCGTGACCCAGGATGCCAACGCCCTGAGCTGCGACGCCGGGCCCGACTACACCTTCACCTGCCTCGACAGCACGTTCACCCTGCAGGGCCAGGTGCAGGGCGGCGCCTTCGTCGTGTACCAGTGGAGCAGCCCCGACGGCGGCCTCATCCTCTCGGGCGACCAGACGCTGACGCCCACCGTCGGCAGTCCGGGCACCTACGTGCTCGAGGCCGAAGACCTCGTCAACGGCTGCTCCTGCCAGTCGGTCGCCCTCGTCCATGCCGACACCATGTCTCCGCTCGCAGTGCTGCCCGACACCGTGCTGATCACCTGCGACACGCTGACGCCCTGGCTCGACGCCTCGGCCAGCCAGGGCGCGCATGCGCTGGCCTTTGCCTGGTCGGGACCCGGCCCTTTCAATCCCGACGCCTCGGCGCCGGCGGTGCAGGTCCAGCAAGCGGGCACCTACAACCTCTCCCTCACCGACACGGGCAACGGCTGCACCACAACCGACAGCGTGGTCGTGGTACAGGCTACCGCGCTTCCCCCCGCCGATGCCGGCCCCGACACGACACTCACCTGCGCGCGCGACAGCGTCATGCTTGCGGCAGCCACGGCCCCCCATCTCGCCTACGCGTGGACCACGACCGACGGGCTCATTTCTGGCGAAAGCCAACAGGCACAGGTCACCGCAACAGCGGCCGGCACATACGTGCTGGCCGTCACCGACACGCTGACGGGCTGCACCCTGACCGACACCGTCGTGGTGCGCCTCGACACGGCAGCGCCCGAGGCGGTCATACTGACGCCCGACGGGCTGGTGCGCACCTGCTACAGCCCGGCACTCCGGCTCGACGGCTCGGCCTCACAGCCCGCCGACAGCCTCATCTACACCTGGTGGTCCGGCAGCCTTTCGGCAAATGGCGCCCAGTGGCAGACGACCCAAGCCGGCCCACACTTGCTGGTCGTGCAGCACACCCGCAACGGATGCACCGACACGGCCGTGGTGACCATCGAGGAAAACCTGTCGCCGCCCGCTTTCGCCCTGCAGGCGCTCGACACCCTCACCTGCCTGCAGACCCAGGCGCGGCTGGCCGTGACCGGCCTCTCCCCCGACACCACCTATCTGATCCAGTGGACGAGCGTGCCGCCGGGCCAGCCCATCGCAGATGCCGACAGCGCGGTGGCCACCGTGTTTGCCCCTGCGCTCTACGAGCTCAGCGTGACGAACGCACTCACGGGCTGCAGTGCCGGCGATACCATCCTGCCGCCCTTCGACCTGGCGCCGCCTCTGGTGGAGATCACCACCATTGGCGAGCTTGCGTGCGACGATCCACAGATGCTGCTCCTCGCCAAGGTCGTCCCGGCCGAATCGGCGGTCATTACCTGGACCGACAGCGAAGGCCAGGTGCTGGGCCACCTGCCCACCCTGACCGTCCGGCAAGCCGGGTGGTACCACCTCACGGGCCTCAACACCGACAACGGCTGCTTGGACGCCGACTCGGTCTTTGTCGGCTGGGCCAGTCCGCCCATCGACACCATTCGCTGGCACCTCGAGGCGCCGCCCTGCGACACGACGGGCTGGCAGGCCGTCCTTATCGTGGACGAGGTGACGGGCGGCACCGGGCCGTTCGTCTTTTCGCTCGACGGGCAGCCGGCCGTGCCCACGCCTCTTTTCGAGGGGCTGACGCCGGGCGCCCACGAGCTGGTCGTGGAAGACGTGAACGGCTGTACCTATGCGTCGTCCCTGAACATTCAGGCGCCTCAGCCCCTCGGCCTGGCGATCGTCGGCCCGTCGGAGGTGTTGCTGGGCGACAGCGTCGAGCTGAGCGTGCAGACCACTGTCTCCCCCGAGCTGATCTCCGACCTGATCTGGCTGCCGCCCGTAGACAGCGCCTGCAGCAGCCCCTGCTTCTCGCTCCGGCTTTCGCCAAATGCCACCCTCGAGCTGCAGGTCACGGCCGTGGACCACAACGGCTGCACCGCCACGGCCCGCCATCACCTGCTCGTGCGCAAGGACGGTCCTGTCTTTGCGCCCACGGCCTTCAGCCCCGACGGTGATGGCTACAACGACCGTTTCACCCTCTATGCCGGCCCGCAGGTGGCGCGCATCGCCCTGTTCGAGATCTATGACCGCTGGGGCACGCTCCTGTTCCGCGCCACCGATCTGTTGCCCAACGATCCGCTGCTCGGCTGGGACGGCACCTTCCGCAGGCAACCCGTGCCGGCGGGTGTGTACGTATGGAGGGCAGAGCTGGTGCTGCGCGACGGCAGCAGGGAACATCTGCGCGGCGATGTCACGCTCGTTCGATGAGCCGTTTTGAACCTTTGGCTGCACAGCGCTTTTTCAAAACGAAGTCAAAATCTGTCGTGGCAAGCTACGCTCCACCGGCAAAGGTTACCTTTGCGCAAAATCAAAGAGCCATGAAGAAAATTTATTGGGTAGCCCTGGCCATGATCGGCGTCGCCATTTACATGTTCACCATGGCCGCCGAAGACCTCAGCACCTACAGCACCTTCGCCGATGCCGCCAGAACGGACAAAAAGGTGAAGGTGGCCGTGCGTTTGTCGAAAGACAAACCCATGGAATACGACCCCACCGTCGATGCCAACCGATTCACCTTCTACGCCACCGATGCCAATGGCGAAGAGCACAAGGTGGTGCTGCTCGCCGCCAAGCCGCAGGACTTCGAGCTCTCGGAGCAGGTCGTCCTGACCGGCCGCATGAAGGGCGACGAGTTCGTGGCCACCGAAATGCTGATGAAATGCCCCTCGAAGTATAAGGACGAAGAGATCAAGGTGCGGGCGCGTGTGGGGCAGGAGTGATTTTGAGGAGTTGCGACTCGCTGGGCTCGATGTGGATAGCAGCCTCGGGCCGCCTGTTGTGATGCGCCAAAGGCGCGATGTTGAGATCTGAAAACCGTTGCCGGGCCCTGGCGACTCGGCGTCCCCGTTTCACGGAGCCTGTTTCCGACGAGTCGGAACAAGTTTTCCGACGAGTCGGAACCTGTACCGAAACTTCGGGAACAAGCTCCGGTTTGCCGGGGACAAGCTTTCCGACGTGCCGGAACCCTGCCCTCTCAACCCTCACCCAAATCTTCAAGAAAAACCATGGAAATCCAGTACATAGGCGAACATCTCCTTCCCGGCCGCGTGGGGCATACGGCCCTGTCCGTCGGTTTTGCCGCCAGCCTCATGGCGCTCGTTTCCTGGTTTTTTGCCACCCGGCGGCGTCATTTGCCGGAAGGCGAAAGCTGGAAGAAGTTGGCCCGCACGGCCTTCCACATACACGGCCTGGGCGTGCTGACCGTCATCGGCACACTGTTCTACATCATGATCAACCAGTACTACGAGTATCACTACGTATGGGCGCACGTAAACGACGAGCTGCCGATGCAGTACATCGCCTCGGCCTTCTGGGAAGGGCAGGAAGGCAGCTTCCTGCTGTGGATGTTCTGGCACGTGGTGCTGGGCCAGGTGTTGCTGTGGCGCTTCCGCAAAATGGATGGCGCGCAGCCGTTCTGGGAAGGGCCGGTGATGGCCACCATCGCCCTGGTGCAGGCCTTCATCTTTACCATGATTCTGGGCGTGTACCTGCCGGGCACCGAAGTGAAGGTGGGTTCCAACCCGTTCCTGCTGCTGCGCGAAGTGATGGATGCGCCCATTTTTGCGAAAGCGGACTACCTGCAACTCATCCAGGGCAACGGCCTCAACCCGCTGCTGCAAAACTACTGGATGACCATCCACCCGCCCGTGCTCTTTCTGGGCTTTGCGTCGGTGGTGGTGCCCTTCGGCTTCAGTGTAGCCGGCCTGTGGCTCGACGCACACAAGAAGTGGCTCACGCCCGTGCTGCCCTGGGCTGCCTTCAGCGGCTTCGTGCTGGGGCTGGGCATCCTGATGGGGGGCGCCTGGGCCTATGAGGCGCTGAGCTTTGGCGGCTACTGGGCATGGGACCCGGTCGAGAACATGTCGCTGGTGCCGTGGCTGGTACTGGTGGCGGGGCTGCACACCAACCTCGTGGCGCGCTCCACGGGCCACTCCATCCGCAGCACGTATCTGTTCTACCTGCTGGCCTTCGTGCTGGTGGTGTACAGCACCTTCCTGACGCGCTCGGGGGTGCTGGGCGACAGCTCCGTGCACGCCTTCACCGAGATGGGCCTGGAGACGCAGCTCGTCTCTTTCATCATCGCCATGATGCTGCTCGGCTTCTGCCTGCTGGCGTGGAAGTACCGGCAGGTGCCGGCCCCGGCGAAGGAGGAAGCCTTTGCCTCGCGCGAGTTCTGGATGTTCATCGGCAGCCTGGTGCTGTTTTTCAGCGCGGCCATGATCACGGCCGCCACCTCGCTGCCCGTCTATAACAAGATCCGGCAGGCGTTCGATCCGGTGTTCGAGGGGCTGACCATTACCGAGCCGGTGCCGTTCTACAACCGCTATCAGCTCTGGATCGCCGTGTTCATCGGCCTTTTGTCGGGCATCGCGCAGTTTTTGCGGTACCGCGAGCGCAATTTCGAGGCATGGCGCACCCGATTCTTCAAGCACCTCATGATCGCCAGTCTCGCAGCCATCGCGCTGACCATCGTCAACGCGCTGTGGATCAACCTCTTCGCCTGGCAGTACGTCTTGCTCTGCTTTGCCGCCTGCTTTGCCATCACCTCCAACCTCGACTACCTGATCGCCTTCCTCAAAGCCCGACTGAAGGAGGGTGCCTCGGCCATTGCCCACATCGGTTTCGGACTGATGGTCGTGGGTATCCTGGCCTCGGGCCTCAACAAACACCACATCTCGAAGAACCCCTTCGCCATGCGCGGCCTGGTGGAAGGCGCCACCGAAGAAGACCTGGCCCGCAACGTGGTGCTCATCAAAAACGCGCCCCTGCTGCTGCCCGAAAGTGGCTACGAAGCCGAATACCTCGGCGACACCATCGTGGGGCACAAGCGCACCTTCTTCGTCGAGTTTCGCAAGCGCGATGCCGAAGGACGCATCGCCGAGCGCTTCCTGCTCACGCCCAACATCCTGTACGACAAAAACTTCGAGAAGGTCGCGGCCTCCAATCCCTCCACGCGGCGCTACTGGACCAAGGACATCTTCACGCATATCGCCTGGCTGCCCGCTCCCGAGATCAGCATCGAGGAAAAGAAAGCCGCCGAAGACAGCCTCAGGTACGAGCCCTATGCCGCCCGCATCGGCGATACAGTCTATACCTCCAAGGCGTACGCCATCGTCAAGGGATTCGTCCAACAACCCGCGCACCCCGACTACCACCCGCAACCGGGCGACTACGCGCTCGGATTGCAACTGGAGTTTCACGAGCTCGACGCCGACACGGCATGGACGGCCACACCCGTGGTCGTCTTGCGCGGCAACCTGATGTACCAGTTTCCCGTCGCGCTCAATGAGCTGGGCATCAAGGTGCGCCTCACCGAAGACTTCCTCGATGCGGCCCTCGCCTCCGACGACCGCCTCGGCTGGGATCGCTTCGAGCTGCACCAGGGCGACGAGGTGTCGTGGCAGGGCATGCGCCTGCGCTTCGAAGGCTTCGACAAGGAGCCCGACCATCCGGCCTACCAGGCCGAAGAAGGCGACATCGCCGTGGGCGCCCGCATCCGCATCGAAGCCGACGGCCGTCAGTTCGTGGCCGAGCCCGTCTATCTGATTCGCAACATGCAGCCGCTCAACCTCAAGGACCAGATTCCCGAGCTGGGCGTGCACGTGCGCTTCACCGGCCTCGACCCCGAAGCCGAAACCATCGAACTGATGGTGGCCCGCGACCAGCCGCTCGCCGCCAAGGCATGGCCCTTCGAAATCGCCGAAAACTACCGGCGCACCGACTACATCGCCCTCGAGGCCATCGTCTTTCCGGGCATCAACCTGTTCTGGCTGGGCAGCCTGGTCATGCTCGTGGGCCTGTTGCTGAGCGCCCTCTATCGGGGACGACAACGGCGTGCCTGAAGCGCAAATGTGGACGATCTGAAAAAGTCGAAAAATTATTCAGTTACACAGAGAGCCACTGAGCACGCACTGATTTTCACAGAGTTACAAAAACTGCGTTCAAACTGCGTCCTTCTGCGTCTGAAAGCTGCGGTTTTTTGTCCGGACGATGGTCAATAGACGATGGACAATTTCCCTTCCTGATTTGCAGAACCGAAGTTTGATCCTTTTGAAAAAGGGCTGAAAGATCATTCAGTTACGCAGAGAGCCACTGAGCACGCACTGATTTTCACAGAGTTGCAAACTCAAAACTCTGAACCCTCAATCCTCAACCCTACACCCTCAACCCTCAACCTCAATGTACGACCGAGGCATCGTCATCATCGGAGCAGGCAAGGTGGGCCGGGCACTTGGCGCGCGCCTGATGGAGCTGGGACTGCCCCTCGCCGCCATTTACAACCGCTCGCCCATACCGGATCTTCGCCTTTCGGCAAAAGTGACCTCCGCGCTCGAAGCCCTGCCTCCCGATGCCGATCTCTACCTGCTGTCGGTCAGCGACGACGCCATCGAGTCCGTAGCGCGCGCGCTCAGGCAGGTGCTGCCCTCTGGGGCCGTCGTCGCACACACTTCGGGTGCCACGCCGCTCGAAGCCGTCACCGCCCATTTCCCGAAAGGGGGCATCTTCTACCCCTTGCAGAGCTTTGCCGCCGGTCGCCAGCCCGACTGGCCCCGGATTCCCATCTGCCTTTCGGCAAATGACGCCCGCACGCTGGCCCTGCTGCGTCCCCTCGCCGAACGGGTGGGCGGCACGGTGCACGTGCTCGACGATGCGGCGCGGCGCAGGCTGCACGTCGCAGCCGTGTTCGCCAACAACTTCACCAACTACTGCTACCACGTGGCCGCCGAACTGCTGGCCGAACGCAACCTGCCCTTCGACATGCTCATCCCCCTCATCCGCGAAACGGCGAACCGCCTGGGCGAGGCGCCGCCGGCCCGACTGCAGACCGGCCCCGCCATCCGCGGCGACCACCAGACCATCCAGCGCCACCTCGACGAACTCGAAGACCACCCCGACTGGCAGGACCTCTACCGCCGGCTGACCCGCCTCATCGAAGGGCTGCGAAGGGGTTGACATCCCTCGCCGCCCGCATGTCCCTTCTCGAGCTACCCCAACCGCTCCGGCCCTGCGTCGGCCCAGGACCTCAGGGCACTGCTCCGCAACACTTCATCCGGCGAAATGATATTTCACCACCGCCCGACCAGACAATACCTTGACCTCAGCATCGAGAAAAAATCCAAAACTTTTGTTCGAAAAAACTTTGAAAACAAATTCAGGTTTTGGTAACTTTGAGTATTCCTTAACCCAAAACAAATGATTATGTACCCAACACCCAACACCCAACCTTCCTGTACTGTCGTGGTTACTGACGTTACTTGCCGGAATTGCAAGCCTTGGGCTTCAGGCCAAAAACGCACATGACTTCCGTTGTACGTACGCACTGGGCGTTTCTGAAGTGGCACATTCCACTTTTTCAAGAGCTCATGCCCATGCACCTGTCGATCTGAATTGTGCTTTTCTCGTGGCTACCACTGCTACCTCTCCATCATGGGAAATCTGCCTGCAGGCAGAGGAACAGAGTGCAGCCTTCCTGCACATTTGGACCATTACAGATGCAGCAGGAAACAGTTGGTACAGCAACGATCCCGACTTTTGTCAGCAATGGGCCGTGAATCCAGGGCCAATCACCGTAGAGCACATTATAATTGACCCCGTCACCTCACTATTCGAATCCTGCACACGGGAAGTAAACATTTACCCGCCTGTAAACGGAAAATCATGCCCCAATTACAATCCGATCGTAAACGTGGAATCAAGTAATGGTTGCACCTTGGAAACCAGCATCTTTCTGAATCTCACTGACATCGGCATTCCTTTTACAGTGTCCTTCGGCGACGGCTCCCCTGCGATATCTGCCAGTGCTTCGCCGATCGTGCATCAATATCCCTGGGGAGGCACACAGGTAAACCAGACCAATGGCGCCGGCATCGCCCTTACCAATCTCAAAAACTACATCGTGCGCCGCAACGACATCATCGGAGGCTCAAGCGATATACCGGGCATCCGCCTCAGCAAGGGCGGATTCGGAGTAGTGGATTGCAATACCATCCAGGACAAGTACATCGGCATTCTCGCAGAGGCCGTGCCCGACAACCGCTATGGTGTCAATTCGCTCTACGCCAACTTCCGGGATATGGAATTCAAAGGCGACAACTTCGGCACCACCGGCTCTGAACTGGCCTGGAACATCTTCTCGCACAGTGCCGACTACAGCATCTATTTCCATCCCGGCACACTCATCGGCAACCAGTATCACACCCGGTTCAACAACTGGTTCGGACAAACTTGGACCAACGGCATGCCCGATGTGGATGTGTTTGCATTTCTCCCCACGACTGGGAAAAAATTCTACCACCCGGAAGGCGAGCCCGCAGGCAGCGTGCATCATCCCAAGTCAAATCTATCGGGTCTTTTTGCTGAGACCACCATGCCTGAGGAACCTGTGCAGCCAGGTTTTTGCCTTTCAGATTTGGATGGGTTACCCCTCAAAGACGAGCTGCCCCAAGCGAGACAGCAGTGGGAATGGGTGGCAACCGACTCGCTGGGCGCTGATCTGGCACCGCCTCTGCGCGTCTTTCTTCGCCAGCGCGCCTACAGGCAGGTGCTGTTCCATCCGGGATGGACGGCGGAAAGTCCGGAACTGGCGGCGTTTTTCACAGAGGAACAACAAAACTTTACCGGCCGGAGCGAAACGCTGCGCCAACACTGGCGCGAGTGGACGGATTCGGTCTCCGCAAGCCGTGCCCAACTGAACGCTCTGTTCGACCAGACTGATGCCATGAGCTCTGACATTCAAACCTGGGCCATGCAAGCCGTGACTGCTGCCGATTCCCTCGAAGCCGACTCGCTGCACTCGATGGTGTACCTGGGGCTGCTCAAGTTGCAAAATGCGGAGCTGACACTCACCAAGATGGACAGCACGCTCCGCAGCGAGCTGCTCGCCGGGTTGAAACAACTGGAGCAGGAAAACGACTTGCTCGAATCGGTCGAAAACTGGCAATGGGCCGAGAAGCGGTACAACGAAATCGCCCTGAAATGGAGCAACGGCATCGAAGCCGACAGTACCGACCTGACCGACCTGCGCGCCATCGCATCCCTGTGTCTCGACCAGGGTGGTCGGGCCGTGCTCGACGCCCGGGCCCTGTGTGCCGTATGGCTGCACGAGTTTTACGCCGACAGCGAGGCGTGTGCACAGTCTTTCGCCGCCTCCCGGCCTTGGTCTGTTCCGTCCAAACCGCAACCGGATCTGAGGCTTGGTCCCAACCCGGCAGATGACCTGCTCCACCTGCAGCTTCCCGACGCCGAAAGTGCAGAGGAGCAACGCATGCTCGAAATCGTCTCGGCCGATGGCCGCGTCCTGTATCGCAGACAGTTCACCGGCGAAGCCGGGCCTTTGCGCATCGCCACAGACCAATGGCCCGACGGCCTGTATTTCGTGCGTCTGGTCCACCCGCGCAAGACCCTGGTCCGCGCTTTCGCAGTGCAACACTGATTCCAGCGCCATGCAGGGGCGGGACCATTCGCGTGGTTCCGCCCCTCCTTTTCACCACCCAAAACTCATTTTCCCATGAAATCGCTCCGCGTGCTGCTGTTGTCTTTTCTCCTGATGGCGGGAGGACAGGCCTTGTGCCAGTTATACGACAAGTATATGTTCGGATGGGACTCCGAATGGAAAGGCGTGGTGCTACAGGTTGATCTTGATTCCTTTACGTTAGAATCTTTTACCGGAGAAGAAAAAATTTGCCTGAAGGCTTTTGGCGCATACACCTACCTCATGTGCGACCGCTACGGCAATCCCCGCTTCTTTACCAACGGCAACACCATTGCCTCCTGGGACAACACCATTATGGCCAACGGTCGCGGCCTGAACGAAGGAGCCTATAGCGGCACGCCGCCGGGCGAAACCGATTTCGATTGGCCATATAATTTGCCCACCTACCCGATCCCCGACCCTTTCGACGAGCAGGTCTTCTACATCCTGCACCAGTATCTGCAGCCCGCCGCCGAGTATCCCACTTCCGGCCTGCAGATCACCAAAATCGATATGAACGCCCGCAACGGCAAAGGAGAAGTGGTGTACAAAAATCGCTTCCTCCACCGTGAATGGATGGGGCCATTGCTGTGTATAACCCGCCACGGCAACGGACGCGACTGGTGGGTGGTGCAAGCCTCAACCGACCACATGCACTACCTCGCCCTGCTGCTGCACCGCGACAGCGTGGTGGCACAGGTGTGGTCGCATATCGAAGAACTGGCGCCACCTGTGGATACCTTTTACACCGCCAATGCTCCCTTCACTATCTCTCCCGACGGCAGTCTGATCGCCGACCGCTACGGCCATTGCACTGCCAAAATTCTCGACTTCGACCGCTGTACCGGGCAGGTCGCCCTGCGCGACACCTTCCCCATCCCCTGCAGCAGGGACTGCCCCCCTCCTCTGGATTACCAGAATTTTGTCTGGTTTGAGTTTTCTCCATCCGGGCGATATCTGTACGCAATTGATCCACTCACCTTGCTTCGATGGGACCTGCAGGCACCCGATATTGCCCAGTCCAGAGAGGATCTTGTGCCCTTGATGTGCGGCCTGGCGTATAACCTCGTATGGCCGGCCAGAATTCTTCCCAATGGCATGCTGGCGTTGTTTCATGAGACTTATCACAGCCTGATCTACGATCTCGACGGTCCCGTTTCTACTGAAAATTTCTGCATATCCACCTATCAAAAGCCTTCCTGTTTAAACCTGGACCATGTGAGGTTTTTGTCCCCGCCCTTTCCCAACTACCATCTGGGTCCGCTGGCGGGCAGTCCTTGCGACACGATTGACTGGCCCACCGAGCCGCCCGAGGGGCCCGCAGATGAATGGACCTTCGAGTTGGGGCCCAACCCCGCCTCTGTTTCCTTTACCGTGCGCATCCTGCCCGGCGAAGGCCTTGTGCAACCCACCCACTTGCGCGTTTACGATGTACCCGGGCGTCGCCTCTACGACCTGCCCCTCGACGAGCAAAACCTCCTCGTAGCACATCCCGTCGAGGTCGGCGACTGGCCTTCCGGTATCTATTTCGTCAGCCTGTTCAGCGGCAGACGCTTGCTGGCCACCAGAAAGCTCGTGGTCATTCACTGAGCCGTTTCGGCAGCGTGCCGGAAAGTTCAGGGTGTAATGGTAGCGTGGGTGGTGTCCTTGAATAGATGATCGCGCATCCCTGAAATGGACCGGCTGCAAAAAGGTGTTGCGTATAGGGTTTAAAG
>WFYJ01000265.1 GCA_015490175.1 Saprospiraceae bacterium
AAAAATCGAAAAATCATTCAGTTACATAGAGCGCACTGAGTACGCACAGATTTTCACAGAGTTGCAAAAACTGCGTCAAGCTGCGTTTTCTGCGGCCGAAGGCTGCGGTTGCAATGGATGAGGAACCGAAAAATCGATTATTTGATAAAACACTGATAATCAACAATAAAAACTTTAAACTCTAAACCCTAAACCAATACAACAGGATTTCCCAAACCACTTTGATTTGAGTATAACGCAGCAACGGGCTCTCGTCGGGGTGAGCCAATTCGAATCCCGAGGATCGGGACAAGCGCTCCGGCCTCACCACCGGTGATTTTTTGGAAAAAAACAAAGCCCGATGCCGCTAACGCAACAACGGGCTCTCGTCGGGGTGAGAGGATTCGAACCTCCGGCCTCACGCCCCCCAGACGTGCGCTCTAACCGGGCTGAGCTACACCCCGAACTGGATAAGTGGGTGATACTGGATTCGAACCAGTGACCTCATGCCTGTCAAGCATGCGCTCTAAACCAACTGAGCTAATCACCCATATGCGGAAGCAAACTCCAGATCGGTTTTTCGCGGATGCTCTCGGGGAGCTTGCATGAGGCATCCCGGAACTTCTTCCGAAGGCGGACGCAAAGGTATAAAGCTTCCTTTTTTCAGGCAAACACTTGGAGCGCTTTTTTGGTTTCCGCGGCATTTTCACCCAACTCGAGCCCCGGCACCTGCCCACCCGTTCGTTTCACGCAAGCGGTGCCGGGGTCGAGTCCTTTTTACTGAATGATCATGCCCGCTGCGACCGTTTCGTTGGTGTGCTCATCGATGAGGATGAGCGAGCCGGTGTTGCGGTTTTTCCGGTAAGGGTCGTAGAACAACGGCCTGGTCGTGCGCAGATGTACGCGCGCAATGTCGTTCATGCCGATGTTGAGGTCGTCCATGTTCCGATGCAGCGTGTTGATGTCCAGCTTGTAGCGGATCTCCTTCACCATGCAGCGCGCTTCCTGTGTGGTATGCATGAGCGCATATTTGCCACGCGGCTGGAGGGGCCGCTCGTTGAACCAGCAGAGCATGACCTCGATGTCCTGCCCGATAGTGGGCACGTTGTTTTCGCGTACGATCATGTCGCCGCGGCTCACATCGAACTCGTCCTCGAGCAGGATGGTCACTGACATGGGCGGGAAGGCCTCTTCCACCTCGCCGTCGGCCGTATCGATGCGGGCGATGCGCGTGGTGAAGCCCGAAGGCAGCAACATCACCTCGTCGCCCTTTTTGAAAATGCCGCCGGCCACGCGTCCGGCATAGCCGCGGTAATCGTGGTACTCATCGGTGTTGGGCCGGATGACGTACTGTACCGGGAAACGGCAGTCGATGAAGTTGTGGTCGGAGGCGATGTGGACGTTCTCGAGGTAGTACATCAGCGTGGGTCCCTCGTACCAGGGCATGTTTTCGGAACGGTGCACCACATTGTCGCCCTTGAGCGCCGAGATGGGTATGAAGTGGATATCTCTGACATCGAGCTTGCTGCTGAATGCTTCGAACTCCTCCTTGATGCGCTCGTACACCTCCTCGCTGTAGTCCACCAGGTCCATTTTGTTGATGCACACCACGAGGTGCGGTATCTGGAGCAGCGAAGCGATGAACGAATGGCGGCGCGTCTGCTCGAGGATGCCCTTGCGCGCATCGATGAGGATGAGGGCCACGTTGGCGGTGGAAGCCCCCGTGACCATGTTGCGCGTGTACTGGATGTGACCCGGCGTGTCGGCAATGATGAACTTGCGCCTGGGCGTAGCGAAGTAGCGATAGGCCACGTCGATAGTGATGCCCTGCTCGCGCTCGGCACGAAGGCCGTCGGTGAGCAACGCCAGGTTCACCCCTTCCTCGCCACGGCGTGCACTGGCCGCCTTGACGGCTTCGAGCTGGTCTTCGAAAATGCTCTTGCTGTCGTACAGCAATCGGCCGATGAGCGTGCTTTTGCCGTCGTCCACGCTGCCGGCCGTGGTAAATCGGAGCAGTTCACCTTCGTGAAGTTGGGTCGGGGTTTTCTTCATGATTATGGGTCGTGTTTTGAGTCCAGTTCAAAATGTTTGAGCCTCATTGAACAGCAATGATTGAGGCCCTTGAAAAAGGTGTAGGGTGTGGGGTGTGGGGTGTGGGGTTGAGGGTTGAGAGTTGAGGGTTTTTCTTATTGACTATACTCAACGCAATTCGGTTTGGGAAACATTGACGATAGTCAATGGACATTTTTGATTGAGCAATCGAGGAATCGATTATTTGACAAAAACCTGATAATCAACAATAAAAACTTTAAACTTTAAACTTTAAACTTTAAACTCTAAACCCTCAACACTACACCCTCAACCATTGCGACAGGATTTCCCAAACCACTTTGATTTGAGTATATCAGTTTTTGTCAAATCCTCGAAACTTCGCATCCTCAAATCCTCATCAAAAATACCCTTGCTTCTTGCGGTCTTCCATGGCGGTTTCCGAGCGGCGGTCGTCGGCGCGGGCACCGCGCTCGGTGATGCGCGTGGTGGCGATTTCGGCGATGATCTTTTCGAGCGTGTCGGCATCGGATCGGATGGCGCCGGTGCAGGTCATGTCGCCGATGGTGCGGAAGCGCACGCGCATGCGTTCGGGCTTTTCGTCGGGCTTGAGGGGCAGGTATTCGCTCACGGCCAGGATGACGCCATCGCGCACGATGCAGTCGCGCTCGTGGGCAAAATAGAGGCTGGGCAGCTCGACCCCTTCCAGCATCAGGTAGGTCCACACATCGAGCTCGGTCCAGTTGCTGATGGGGAACACGCGGAAGTGCTCGCCATAGTGTTTGCGGCCATTGAAGAGGTTCCACAGCTCGGGGCGCTGATTTTTGGGATCCCACTGGCCAAACTCGTCGCGATGCGAGAAGAAGCGTTCTTTGGCGCGCGCCTTTTCTTCGTCGCGTCGGCCGCCGCCGAGCGCAGCGTCGAACTTGCCCTTTTCCAGCTCTTCGAGCAGCACGGCGGTCTGCAGGTAGTTGCGCGTGGCGTTGTAGCCCTTCTCTTCGCGCACCAGTCCGCGATCAATGGCGTCCTGTACGGAGCCGACGATCAGACGCAAGCCCAGCTCCTTCACCAGCTTGTCGCGAAACTCAAGCGTCTCGGGAAAGTTGTGTCCTGTATCGATGTGCAGCAGCGGGAACGGAATGCGGGCAGGCCAGAACGCCTTCTTTGCCAGCCAGGTCAGCAGGATGGAGTCTTTGCCTCCGGAAAACAGAATGACGGGATTCTCGAACTGGGCGGCCACCTCCCGGATGACGAAAATGCTCTCGGCCTCGAGCTCCTGAAGGTGGTTCAGATGGTAACGGTTCATGTAGTGGCGATTTTTTTTTTTCGGGGTTTCCGTTTCAAAAAAACAATGGAAGCCTACAGCGGCTGAATGCGCGGCAACAGATGCTGCAAGAGCATTTCCACACTTTCCTCCACGCTGTGGCCTTCGGTGGGCAGGTGCACCTCGGGCTGCTCGGGCGCCTCGTAGGGCGCGTCGATGCCGGTAAAGCCCTTGATCTCGCCGCGGCGGGCTCTGGCATAGAGCCCTTTGACATCGCGTTGTTCACACAGCTCCAGCGGCGTATCGACAAAGACCTCGACGAAGTCGGCAGGGCCCACGATCCGGCGGGCCATCGCCCGCATGGCACGAGTGGGGCTGATGAACGAACAAATGGCAATGATGCCGGATTGGGTGTAGAGCCGAGCCACCTCGGCGATGCGGCGGATGTTTTCCATGCGGTCTTCCGGGCTGAAACCCAGATTGCTGTTCAGCCCCGTGCGGATGTTGTCGCCGTCGAGCACCTGGGCAAAAAAACCTCGGTCGAACAGGCGCCGCTCGAGGTGCTGGGCAATCGTGCTTTTGCCTGAGCCGGACAGACCGGTGAGCCACACGGTACAACTGCGCTGCGCCAGAAAGCGCTCGCGCTCGACCCGCGACACGAGCCGCTCAAAGATGGGGTGAATGTGTTCTGCCATGAGGCAGCAATGGATTTTCCAGATTTTCAGGATGGCAACCCTGCTTTCGCAAAAGCAGCCCCAAAGCTACGCACTCGTGCCATTTTGAGAGGCAATGCGCACAGGCACAATCCGGAATTGTTGCCGCAGCATATGAAATTCAACACGAGGGCAGCATTTGCCGAAAGGCAAATCGGTAGTGTCCCCGATCAACTGATTTCAGGCTGCGTTTTCTGCGGCCGAAGACTGCGGTTTCAATGGATGAGGAACCGAGGAACCGAGGAATCGAGGAATCGAGGATTTGAGTGAGGTTGAGACCGCTACGCGGATGTTGATTCCGACAGGTCGGATCCTGTCCCGGATACGGGAACAGGTGCCCGGCTGCGCCGGCTTGTTGAGATTCCGACAGGGTCGGAACCTGTCCCGGATACGGGAACACGCGCCGCAGAGCCAGCGATGTTGAGATGGCCTCATCATGGTGAATGAGGAACCGAGGAACCGATGGTTTGACAAAATACTGATAATCAACAATAAAAACTTTAAACTCTAAACCCTCAACCCTCAACCCTCAACCAGGTCAAAAACTGCGTCCAAACTGCGTTTTCTGCGGCCGAAGGCTGCGGTTTCAATGGATGAGGAACCGAGGAACCGAGTATTTGACAAAATACTGATAATCAACAAGAAAAACTTTAAACCTTAAACTTTAAACCTTAAACTTTAAACTCTAAACCCTACACGCAACACCTTTTGCAGCCGGTCCATTTTCGGGATGCGCGATCATCTATTCAAGGACACCACCGGCCAATCCTTAGCTGAAGATTTCCTCCAGCCAGTCGTTGAGGAAAAGGCCCTCGGGATCGTGGGTGGCGCGAATCTTCTGAAAACGCCCCCACTCGGGATACATGTCGGCAAAATCCGCCTTTGTGCAGAAGTGCATTTTGCCCCAGTGCGGGCGGCCGCCGTATTGCCGGAAGATCTGCTCAGCGGTGCGGAAGTAGTCTTCCCACGGCATGCCCTTGAGCTGGTGGATGGCGATGTAGGCGCTGTTGCGGCCGGTGGCCGGCGAGAGCATGAGGTAGTCTCCACGCACGAAGCGGCACTCTACCGGAAAGGCAACGCGGAAATGGCGAAAGTAGAAAGCCTCTTCGAGGGCCTGCATGGCTTTGGGAAATTGCTCGATGGGCAGGTTGTACTCCATCTCCATGAAGCGCACCCGGCGCGGCGTGGCAAAGAGCCGATAGCCGGCATCCACGTAGCGGTCGTCGCCGATGAGGCTGGCCACGAACCGGTTGACGCGCGGGATCTGATCGGGACGCCACTTGCAGTAGTGCATCAGTGCGCCCAGCGCCTGGTTTTCCAGTACCACCTTGTTGAACCACCAGTTGAGGCCGCGGCGGCGCGGTGCCTGCGTCTCGTTCCACGTCTTGATCTGCAAGGCCTTGGTGTAGGGTATCCAATAGGCCTCCACGTTGCGGTGCTCGCCGAGGTAATCGTCGAGGTTGGCCAGGAAGCCGTCGAGGTGCCCTTTGAAGGTGTGCTCTTCGAGGCGGAAGGCCGGCACGCACCGCAGCCACATGCGCGTCACGATACCCAGGGTGCCCAGCGATACGGCTGCCGCCCGAAAGAGATCCGGCTCCTGCGCGCGGCTGCAATACACCAGCTCGCCCCGGCCGTTGATGAAGGTGAGCGCTTCGAGCTGGGTGGCCAGCACGCCAAACTGCGCGCCGGTGCCATGGGTACCCGTCAGTAGTGCCCCCGCGACCGATTGTACGTCAATGTCGCCGAGGTTTTCCATGGCCAGGCCGTGGCGTTCGAGTACCGGCCCCAATGCGCGCAGGCGGGTGCCGGCACGCACCTCCACGATACCTCGCTCGGCATCCACCGTTTCGATGCCCGCCCAGCGGTCGAGCGAGACGAGCAGATCGTCGGTGCAGATCAGCGGCATCCAGCTATGACCTGCCCCCATTACCCTGATGCGGCGCCCCTCGCTACGGGCACGTCGCACCAGCGCCGCAATGTCTTCTTCCCTTTCGGGAAAATGCACTTCGGCAGGTCGAAACTGCAGATTGCCGCCCCAATTGGTGATGGTGGTGGTCATTGGCGTTGTGGCTTCGTGGGTGGTGTCCTTAAATAGATGATCGCGCGTCCCGAAAATGGACCTGCTGCAAAAGGTATTGCGTGTAGAGTTTAGGGTTTAAAGTTTAAAGTTTTTCTTGTTGATTATCAGTTGTTGTCAAATCCTCGGTTCTTCGGTTCCTCACTCATTCCAACCGCAGCCTTCGGCCGCAGAAAACGCAGTCTAAAATCAGTTGATCGGGGACACTGCC
>WFYJ01000266.1 GCA_015490175.1 Saprospiraceae bacterium
CATGCACTGATTTTCACAGAGTTGCAAAAAACTGCGCGCAAACTGCGTCCATCTGCGGCTGAAAGCTGCGGTTTTTGGCTGAGCAATCGAGGAACCGAGGATTTGACAAAAAGTTGGTAGTCAATAAGAAAAACTTTAAACTTTAAACTCTAAACTCAACCCTCAACCCTCACCCCTACACCTTCGGTCGTTCCCAGTGCTTTTGCTGTTCGATCTCGTCGAGGATGGCCAGGTAGTTGAAATAGCGCAACTCGCTCACCACGCCCAGCTCGACGCCTTCCTTTACGGCACAGCCGGGCTCGTCGCGATGCAGGCACTTGCCGCCGAACTTGCAGTTTTCCGAAAGGGCAAAAAACTCGCGGAAGTTGTGGGCCACGTCGAGCGGCTCGAGGTAGTTGAAGGTGAGCGTCTTGATGCCGGGCGTGTCGATGATGAAGCCGCCGAAGTCCAGCTCGAACATCTCGGCGAAGGTGGTGGTGTGCTTGCCCTTGCCGGTGTAGCCCGACAGCTCGCCCGTGCGCAGGTGCAGGTGCGGCTGGATGGCATTGACCAGCGAGCTCTTGCCCACGCCCGACTGGCCGCTGAGCAGCGTCATGCGGTCTTTGAGCCGGGCGCGGAAGGCATCGGTGCCCTGCTTCGTGAGGGCCGAAGTGAGCAGCACCTCGTAGCCGATGCCCGTGTAGATGTCGCGCAGGTATTCGAACACGGCCATGTCGCCCTCGTCGTACAGGTCGGCCTTGTTGAAGACGATGGTGGTGGGAATGTCGAAGGGCTCGGTCATGAGCAGAAAGCGGTCGATGAAGCCCTGCTTGAGGTTGGGATGCCGGATGGTGACGATGAGCACGGCCTGATCGACGTTGGCGGCCAGCAGGTGCACTTCGGTGCGCTTGCGCGGACTCTGGCGCGCCACGTAGTTGCGCCGCGGCAGGATCTCCTTGATGAGGCCTTTGCCGTCGGCCTCGCGCTCCACCATCACCTCGTCGCCCACCGCCACCGGGTTGGTGAGCCGCAGCTTGCCCAGCCGAAACTTGCCGCGGATACGGCACTCCAGCCGGCTGCCGTCTTCGAGCCGCACCGCGTACCAGCTACCCGTCGATTTGACTACGATGCCTTTTTCCAAGATTGTGTTCTTTTTCGGGAAAAAATAAAAACACCCTACTTCGCCACCGCCCCGTACGCGGCAATGATGCCTTCGGCGGCGCGCTCGAGCATCTGGAACACCTGCTCGAAGCCGTCGTCGTCCCAGTAGGGGTCGGGCACGTCCTGCGCATTGTCGGGATCGGCGAACTCCATGATGAGGCGCACCTTGCGGCGCTGCTCGTCATTGCGCGCCAGGCGCAGGATGTCGCGCAGGTTGCTGCGGTCCATGGCCAGGATCAGGTCGTATTCGTCGAGGTCTTCGGGGCGCAACTGGCGGGCACGCTGGTCGGTGATGTCGATGCCGTGCTTGCGCGCCGTGGCAATGCTGCGCGGGTCGGGCAGCTCACCCACGTGCCACGAACCCGTACCGGCCGAATCGACTTCCCAGTCCAGGCCGTGCTCCCGCACCTTCGCTTTCAGAATGCCCTCGGCCAGCGGCGAGCGGCAGATATTTCCCAGACACACCATCAGGATCTTCATCGGCTTCAGTTTTTTGGATACGAAAAGGGCGAAGGATTTTTCATGGGGCAATCGGTGCAATCGGCGGAATCGGTGCACTATTCGCGCTGTCTCGCCTTCGCTCATTCACTCCATCACTCCATCTCTCCATCTCGGAAAATCTTCCCCCGACCATCGCGGAAGCAGTCGCGCACCTATCGCTTTTCGCTTGCAGTTTGCGGGGCCGAGCGTGCCGGTTCGTAGCTGAGCACCGGTGCCAGCCAGCGCTCCACCTCTTCCACGGTCATGCCCTTGCGGGCGGCGTAGTCGGCCACCTGGTCAGGACCGATGCCGCGCACGGCAAAGTACTTCGACTCGGGATGGGCGAAGTACCAGCCGCTCACGCTGGCCGCCGGCCACATGGCAAAGCTCTCGGTCAGGCGGATGCCGGTATGGCGCTCCACGTCGAGCAGCGACCAGAGCGTGGCTTTTTCCGTATGGTCGGGGCAGGCCGGATAGCCCGGCGCCGGACGTATGCCGCGGTATTTCTCGGCGATGAGGTCTTCGTTGGTCACCTGCTCGTCGGGGGCATACCCCCAGAACTCCATGCGCACGCGCTGATGCAGCCTTTCGGCAAATGCTTCCGCCAGGCGGTCGGCCAAGGCCTTGAGCAGGATGGCGTGGTAGTCGTCGTGTTCGGCCTCGAAGCGGCGCACGTGCTCCTCGATGCCGAGGCCCACCGTCACGGCAAAAGCCCCAAGGTAGTCGGCCTTGCCGCTGTCGAGCGGCGCCACGAAGTCGGCCAGGCTGAGGTTGGGCGACCCTTTCGTCTTTTTCACCTGCTGCCGCAAAAAGTGCAGGCGGGCCAGCGGCTCGGTGCGTGCCTCGTCGGCGAAGAGCTGCACGTCGTCCACAGCGACGGCAGCGGCAGGGAACAGGCCGATGACGCCTCTGGCCGTCAGCCACTTTTCGGCGATGATGCGCTCGAGCAAGGCCTGCGCATCGGCGAAGAGCTGGCGCGCCTGGGGCCCGTACTTTTCGCTGTCGAGTATTTGCGGATAGCGGCCGCGCATTTCCCAGCTCAGGAAGAAGGGCGTCCAGTCGATGTACTGTGCCAACTCCTCGAGCGGGTAGTCGTCGAAGACGTGGATGCCGGGCTGCCGCGGTGCCGGCGGCTCGTAGGCGGCCCAGTCGGGCTGGAAGCGGTTGGCGCGCGCCTGCTCGAGGCTCAGGTAGCTGCGCGCCGATTTGCGGTCGGCCCGCTCTCGGCGCACGCGCTCCAGCTCGGCGGCATTGGCCTCGAGGAAGCGCCGGCGCTCGGCCTCGTCTTCGCCCAGCAGCGAGCTGACGACCGTCACGCTGCGCGAGGCGTCGAGCACGTGCACCACCGGCCCCGAGTATTCCGGGTCGATCTTGACGGCGGTATGAGCCTTGCTCGTGGTGGCGCCGCCGATGAGCAGGGGCAAGGTGAAGCCCTCGCGCTCCATCTCGCGCGCCACGTGCACCATCTCGTCGAGCGAGGGCGTGATCAGACCGCTGAGGCCGATGACGTCCACGTCGTGTTCGCGGGCCGCCGCCAGAATCCTGTCGGCAGGCACCATGACCCCCAGGTCAATGATCTCGTAGTTGTTGCAGGCCAGCACCACGCCCACGATGTTCTTGCCGATGTCGTGCACATCGCCCTTGACGGTGGCCAGCAGCACCTTGCCCTTGGGGCGGGTGTCTCCCTCGGCGGCTTTCATCGCCTCGATGTAGGGCGTGAGCCAGGCCACGGCTTTCTTCATCACGCGCGCGCTTTTGACCACCTGCGGCAGGAACATCTTGCCGCTTCCGAACAGGTCTCCCACCACATTCATGCCATCCATGAGCGGCCCCTCGATGACCTGCAGCGGTGAGGGATATTGCTGACGCGCCTCCTCGATGTCTTCTTCGATGTATTCGTCAATGCCCTTGACCAGCGCGTACTCGAGGCGCTTCTCCACGGGCTGCGCGCGCCAGCTCAGGTCGCGCTCCCGCTTCTTGCCGCCCTGCGCTTTGACGCGCTCGGCATAGGCCACGAGGCGCTCGGTGGCGTCGGGGCGCCGGTTGAAGAGCACATCTTCGACCAGTTCGAGCAGGTCTTTGGGAATGTTTTCGTACACCTCCATCATGCCTGCGTTGACGATGCCCATGTCCATGCCGGCCTGGATGGCGTGATAGAGGAAGGCCGAGTGCATGGCCTCGCGCACCACGTTGTTGCCGCGGAAGCTGAACGACAGGTTGCTCACCCCGCCGCTCACCCTGGCGCCCGGGCACAGCTTCTTGATCTGGCGCGTGGCCTCGATGAAAGCGATGGCATAGTCGTTGTGCGCTTCGATGCCGGTGGCCACGGCGAAGATGTTGGGGTCGAAGATGATGTCTTCCGGCGGGAAGCCCACTACCTCGGTCAACAGCTTGTAGGCCCGCACGCAGATCTCCACCTTGCGCTCCACAGTGTCGGCCTGGCCCTGCTCGTCGAAGGCCATCACCACCACCGCCGCGCCGTATTTGCGCGCCAGACGCGCCTGCTCCAGAAAGGGCTCCTCGCCTTCCTTGAGCGAGATCGAGTTGACCACGCACTTGCCCTGCACGCACTTCAGTCCCGCCTCGATCACACTCCACTTCGACGAGTCGATCATGACGGGCAGGCGGGCGATGTCGGGCTCGGTCATCATCAGGTTGAGGAAGGTGGTCATGGCTGCGGCGCTGTCAAGCATGCCCTCGTCCATGTTGACGTCGAGGATCTGTGCGCCGCCCTCCACCTGCTGGCGCGCCACTTCGAGCGCCTCCTCGTACTTGCCCTCGCGGATCAGGCGTGCGAAGCGGCGCGAGCCCGTCACGTTGGTGCGCTCGCCGATGTTGACGAAGTTGCTCTCGGGCCGAATGATGAGTGGCTCGAGGCCGCTGAGCATGGTGTAACGCGGCCTTTCGGGTTTTTGCCTTGGCGGCAAACCCTGCACGGCCTCGGCCATGAGGCGGATGTGCTCGGGTGTGGTACCACAGCAGCCCCCCACGATATTGACGAAGCCGCTTTGCGCAAAATCGCGGATCCAGGCCCGCATCTCGTCGGGCGTCTGGTCGTAGGCGCCAAACTCGTTGGGCAGGCCCGCATTCGGATAGGCGTGGATCCAGGCGTCTGCAATTTGCGAAAGCGCCTCGATGTGCGGGCGCATCTCTTTGGCGCCCAGCGCGCAATTGAGGCCCACGCTGAAGGGCCGCGCGTGCATCACCGAGATCCAGAAGGCCTCGACCGTCTGGCCGCTGAGCGTGCGGCCGCTGGCGTCGGTGATGGTGCCCGAGATCATGACGGGCAGCCGGATGCCGCGCTCCTCGAACACCTGCTCGATGGCGAAGATGGCCGCCTTGGCGTTGAGCGTGTCGAAGATGGTTTCGATGAGCAGGATGTCCACGCCGCCGTCCACCAGGCCGCACACCTGCTCGTGGTAGGCGTCGCGCACCTGGTCGAAGGTCACTTCGCGATAGCCCGGGTCGTTGACGTCGGGCGAGATAGACAGCGTCTTGTTGGTCGGGCCGATGGCGCCGGCCACGAAACGAGGCTTGTCGGGTGTGCGCTGCGTCCAGGCATCGGCGGCGCGGCGCGCCACCTGGGCCGAGGCCAGGTTGAGCTCGTAGGCCAGCGCCTCCATGCCGTAGTCGGCCTGCGAGATGCGGTTGGCGTTGAAAGTGTTGGTCTCGATGATGTCAGCACCGGCATCGAGGTACTGGTTGTGAATCTGCTCGATGATGTCGGGGCGCGTAATGCTGAGCAGGTCGTTGTTGCCCTTGACGTCCTGCGGCCAGTCGGCGAAGCGCTCCCCGCGGTAGTCGGCCTCGTCGAGGCGGTACTGCTGGATGAGCGAGCCCATGGCGCCATCGAGCACCATGATGCGCTGACGGACGATGCGTTCGAGTGTGTCGTGTGCTGGCGTCATGCGGTTCGTTGCTTGAAAAATGTGGTTCGCAAGTGTGCAGACCGCGAACTGCGCCCTGTCGGCGCAAGCATTCACACCATTGCGAGCAATGGAAACACAAAGGTAGGCAAGTGGTTGCCCAAAAACGCAGCAAAGGCAAGGACTGTTTCCGCAATCCACACTTGCCGCTCAGACCAGGGCGGCAAAGGCGCGCACCGCTTCAGCACCGAGGGCGACGCCCACCTCGGGGGCTTGCCCCTGCAACACGGCCTGCACCTCTGCGTCCTGCAGCAGCGCGCGCAGCTCGTCGGGCAGGTCGTCGCCTTGCCGTTCGAGCAGCTCGGGCGCCTCGCGCAGGCGCTCGGCCAGCAGGGGCCAGCGCAGCGACAGGATGGTCCACAGCGCGAAGCGCTTGCGCTGGTCTGTGGTGCGCAGGCTGGCTTCGTCCGACAGCAAGGCCAGGGCCAGCCCCACGCTGTAGGCGTTGACGAGCCGCTTGATGGCGCGCGGGTTGGGTTCGAGCAGGGGCGCGAAGGGCTGCAGAAAGTGTTCGATGCCGCGGCTCACTTCCCGGCTGGCCAGCCGCCGCACGGCCACCTGGCGGCGCACCTGCTGTGCCACGGGATCGGCAGCGGCCTCGGGCACCTGCTCCAATTGCTCGATCAGCGCTTCGGCCGATTGCGCTTCCGCAAATTCCGCCTCGGCGCGAGCCTCCATGGCTTCGAGCGACTGCGGTCCCTGTCCGTACAACAGGCGCAAGAAGGCGCTGCGCTGCTCGTCGGTCATGGCCGGCACGGCAATGCCCATCTGGAAGATTTTTTCGAGAAAAAGGAAGCCGGTAGGTCGGCCCGGCTCGCGGATGCGGTCGGTGAAGCGCGCGTACACCTGCTCGAAGCACTCGTACAGCCAGCGGCGATCGCCCGCAGCGATGTACATCACCGACGGATGCGAGAAGAGGGTCTGCGTGTGCTCGAGCAGACCCACCACATACTCGGGCTGGCAGCGGTCCAGATCGTCGAGGCAGACGAGCACGGGCCGCCCGAAACGGCGCACCATGTCGAGGAAGTGGGCGCGCACCTGTTCCATGGGATCGGCACCCACGCGCACGAAGCGCGCCGCCGCCTCGCCCGACACCAGCGCCCGCCCCATGTTCAGCGCAGCACTGCCCACCGAGCCGGCCAGACCCACGGCGGCCAGCACCGTGCCCACCTCTTCCGACAGCAGCGCCCAGGCCTGCGAGGGCGCCTGCCGGCTGAGCAGCACGATGACCAGGCCGGCCACGGCCAGCAGGATCAGGCCCACCACCACCGGCGTGCGGAAGAAGCCGTTGACGCGCAGGCGCCACCACCACTCGGCCAGCCAGAAGCGCAGGCGCGCCCACCCGCCGAGGCCGTGCAGCAGCTCGCGATACATGCGGTTCCACAGCGGCCACCACACCGGCTCGAGGTGGCGGTGCCTCCAGGCGTTGAACCACACCACCTGCCATGGCAGCTCTTTTCCGCCACTGCGTACCGGACAGGCAGCCAACTGGCGCTCCAGCAGCATCAGCAGCGACGTCTTGCCCGAGCCCCAAGGGCCGTACAGGTGCGCCATAAAGCTGCGACCCACGGCCAGGTCCCTTTTGCCGAAAGGCGTTGCAGTATTGTCCTGCTCCCAGATGCGGCGCAGCCACAGGGCCAGCGCCTGCGCAAAACCCTTGCGGAAAAGGCCGTCCTCGGCCGTGGCCGCATCGGAATGGAAGACGGGATCTTCAGCGCGCACGGGCTCTGGCGCAGGGGACGACGTTTCCGGCGGGTGCTGCTGTCGGGCAGAAGTCGTCCTGGTCCCGGCACCTTTCGTCTCGGCCGCGCGCACGACC
This sequence comes from Saprospiraceae bacterium, assembly GCA_015490175.1. Taxonomy (GTDB): domain Bacteria; phylum Bacteroidota; class Bacteroidia; order Chitinophagales; family Saprospiraceae; genus WFYJ01. Next base: position 7,366 of record WFYJ01000266.1, read on the forward strand.
TCAGGCAGGGGGCGCGGCAGCTCGCGCTCGAGGGCGCCGATCATTCCCATGCTGGCCAGATAGTTGTAGAGGGCCTTATCGGTTTGTGCCAGACCCAGAATGAAGTAAGCCTCATCGAGCACGGGCAAGCGCTCGGGATCGTACAGGGCCGACACGGCCTCGAACCACGCTTCCGCCGGGCGCGCCGCGCCGCCTTCCGGACCGTCTGTCTCGGCCAGCTTGCCGGCCAGACCGGCACCCAGCGCAGGCGCTACCCGCAACAACGGCTGCACCAGCGCCCAGGCGGGCACCGGCACGTCCGGGGGCATCGAATGCAACACCCGCAAGACGGTATCTGAAAGGCGAAATGGCGAGGATTCGAAGTCGGGCGCTTTCATGGCGGCGGCGTTTTTTGCGCAAAGCGATCAGTAGCTTGAATCCCAAGGTACTGCACTTTGCGAAGACATGCCGCAAGGGAGTGCCGTTCAGGCTTTGTCATGAGGCGATTGGCAAACGGTCGCCTCCCTCCTCGCTCCATCTCTCCATCACTCAGCAACACCCGCCGCCGTCGTAGAACCAGGTGGAGGGCGTGACGAGGATGTCGTCGCGGCCCAACGCCTCGAGGGCGGCGGCCGTCTTGTCGCATACGGCCAGCGGCTGGTCGGGTACCAGCACGTGGCCCTTGCCGTCGTCGAAGAAAGGCTCGTCGCCGAAGTAGATGGCCGTGCGGCCGGTGAAGATGCAGGGCCCGTCGGCGGGCATGGGGTCCTTGATGGCCGCCACCTCGACGCTCTCGATGTAAATGAGCTCGTCCACCTCGTAGCGATTGGGCGACAGCACGCGATAGGGGCGGCGGGCCCGCACCTCGACGGTACCAAAGCCCACGTCGGTGATCAGGGCCAGGTAGTCGCGCAGGGGCATGGCGCCGCTCAGACACAGGGCGCGCAGCCGCTCGTCGGCGCGGATGTGGTCGGGCATGGGCTGCTCGCAAATGGGGTCGGACATCACGAGGCGGCCGTGCGGCTTGAGCACGCGGTACATCTCCTCGAGCGCGCGCCGCAGCTCCCGCTCCTTGAAGATGTTGAACAGGCAGTTTTGCGCGGCTACATCGACGCTGGCGTCCGCCACGGGCAGGTGCAGCGCATCGCCCTTGCGCAGTGCGACAAACTCGCTGCGGAACCAGGGATTGCGTTTTTCCGCTTCCGCAAAATTGGCGCGGCAGGCGTCGAGCATCTCGTCCACGACGTCCACACCGATGATGGCGCCCGGTCGCCGGCTGAAGTAGGCAAACTGCAACAACTCCATGCCGCCGCCCACGCCTACGTACAGCACCGTGGGCTCGTTGACCAGGTCGCGCGGATGGATGGTCGAGCCGCAACCGTAATTCATCTCCAGCATGCGCGGCGGAATGTCCAGTCCGGGCAACTGCCACACGGGAGTCGTGGTGCAGCACAACCCCACCTCGGGCTCGAGGGCCGCCTTGCGATACACGTCTTCAGTCGTTTTCAGATAGCTCATGCGTGCGAGTGGTTTTAAGAAATGGACGATGGATGATGGATGATAGACGATAGACCATAGACTATTGACCATTGACTATAGACGAAGATAGCTTCGCGTTCGCAAAATGGAATGTCCGGCAGGAAACAGTAGGGGCGGATGTGCGCGCTACTCTTCGACTGGCGGCTGCTCTTGGGTACGGCTCAGGTCCAGTTCGCGCAGCCGCAGCGTGAGCGCCTCGATGCCGGGCAGTGGATTCTTGCGCATGTATTGCTCGATGACGAGGCGGTACCGGCCTGCCTGCGGAAAGAAGACGTGTTGCTGCACCGGTATGACGAGCGTGCAGCGCTTGCGGCCGCAGTCGCCCAGCCAGCGCCCCTGCTTGTCGCCCAGCTCGAGCGACACCATATCGGTGCGGGTGGTGCCGTCGGGCAGCGTGGTGTGGATGCGCACGTACACGTTCTGAAAACCGTAGTCGGTGTGGTGCACCACCTCCAGCAGCATGTCGTACACCTTGCTCGTGTCGGCAATGTCGAAGGCAAAAGTGAGCGTGTCTTCCCATGCCCAGCCCGTTTCCGGCAGCTCGTACCGCTGCTCGTAGGCATAGCGCGTGCCGCAGCCCCAGGCCAGCAAGGCCGGCAGGACGATCGGCAAGAGCCTTTGCAAGGCGATGTTTCTCATTGGTCATTTCGTTTTTTTGCCTTTCGGCAAATGTGGCCCGCCCCCTCAAAAAGCGCCCGAAAACAGTGCGCCGAGGAAAAACACGTAGAGCAACACCAACGTGCCACCCTCCCACCGGCTGATGCGTCCCGAGATGCAGATGAAGCCCATCACCACCGTCACGCCCAACATAAACGGCAGACTGAAGCGCAAAGTATCAGGCGGCACGGCCAGCACGCCGAAAAAGCGCGAGATACCCATGACGGCATAGGTGTTGAAGACGTTCGAGCCGATGACGTTGCCCACGGCGATGCCGCTCTTGCCCTTGCGCGCCGCCTGCACGCTCACCACCACCTCGGGCAGGCTCGTGCCCAGCGCCACGGCCGTCAGGGCGATCACCTCGGGACTCACGCCCGCCAGCCGCGACAACTCTTTGATGCTCAAAATCGTAAACTCGGCTCCGCCGTACACCAGGGAGCCCCCGACCAGGAGTATGCCCCAGGAAGTGAGCTGCATGTCGGGCCGATCGGCCTTGTCCACGCGCGGCGTGCTCTGCAGCGAGCTGGTCAGAAACAGTATCAGCGCCACCAGAAAGAGCACCGCCTCGAAGACCGAAAATTGCCCGTCCTGCAAGACGAACCACATCAGCACGGCCGATCCCACCAGCAGCGGCATGTCCACATCAATGACCGAACGGCCCAAGCCGATGTGGCCGGCCACGAACGCACTCAGGCCCAGCACCACGAGGATGTTGGTGATGTTGGAGCCCACCACGTTGCCCAGCACGATCTCGGAAGTGCCTTCCCACACCGCCGCCACCGAGGTGGCCAGCTCGGGCAGCGACGTGCCGAAAGCCACCACCGTGATGCCGATGACGATGGGCGACACGCCCAACGCCAGGCCGATGCGTTCGGCCGCACCAATGAACCAGTCGGCCGCCTTGATCAGTACGGCCAGGCTGATGATGAGCAGGGCGGCAAATAGCAATACCTGTGTCATGACCAGTACTTGTGCGGACGAGCGCCCGGCTTCCGCCCAAAGGACGCCCGTCGCGATGAAGGGCAAAGATATACAGTCACCACCCACGCGTCGGGCCACACACAGACGAGCCAGCGCCCTCTTCCGACGAACATTGCCGCTCATTGGTCAACTTTGCCCATCACACGGCTGCCCGCACAGGGATGGAACGATTTTCGTCCTTCAATCACAACTCCCAAACCGAACCCTTATGCACTTCATTCGACTGCTTTCGCAAAAAATGCCCTGGTGCCTCGCCCTCGCGCTGTGTGTGGTCACGACCGCCCTGGCACAGAAAAAGGCGCTCAAACGCGCCGACGCACTCTATAAGGCCCGACATTTTGCGGAAGCGGCCGCCCTCTACGAACAGGCCCTCGAAAGCCGCCCCTCGATCGGCCTGATGACACGCCTGGCCACCTGCTACCGCATGACCAACCGCTACGACGAGGCCGCGCGCCTGCTCGAGCAAGTGGTACAGCACGAGCGCGCCCGCCCCGCCACCTGGCTCGACTATGCCGAAACGCTCATGTACCAGCAGCGCTACGAAGAAGCGCTCGCCTGGGCACGCCGCTACCTCGAGGCCGAACCCGACGACGCGCGGGCCCGCCTCATCGAACAGGCCTGCCTGGCCGTCGGCAGCATCGAACCGCTCTTCTCCGAGGCCGAGATCCGCCCCTTCGCGTGGAACAGTGCGGCCGACGAGCTCAGCCCCGTCTTTTTCGACGGCGGCATCGTCTTCACTTCCGACCGCGAACCGGGCATGCGCCTCCTCAAGGAAAAATCGGGCTGGACGGGCCGCGACTATCTGCAACTGTGGTTTGCCGAAAGGCTGAACGACACCACCTTTGCCGAGCCGCGTCTCTACGACGCCCGCCTCAACGAACTGAACCACCACTGCGGCATGGCCTCCTTCACGGCCGACGGCAGCACCGTCTGTTTCACGCGCACCAGCGTCCTGCCCGCCCGCAACGGCGAATACCACCTCCAGCTCTTCGTGGCGCATCGCAGCCCCTCCGGCAAATGGAAACGACCCGAAGTGCTGCCCTTCTGCTCGCCCGAATACAACTACATGCATCCCGCCCTCTCGCCGGGCGGCGACACGCTTTTCTTCGTCAGCGACAAAGGGCGCGGCAAAGGCGGCACCGACATCTGGATGAGCATCCGAACCGCCCACGGCTGGAGCCGCCCCGTACCCGTCGAGGCCATCAACACCGCCGCACACGAGGCCTTCCCCTTCGTGGCCCGCACCGGCGAGCTGTACTTCTGCTCGCGCGGACACCCGGGCTTCGGCGGCTTCGACATCTTCGTCACCCGCCAACGTGCCGACGGCTCCTGGACCACAGCCCGCAACCTCGGACCGCCCGTCAACTCGCCTTACGACGACATCACCTTCTTCCTCGCCCCCGACGGCCGCCACGGCGCCTTCACCTCCGCGCGCCACGGAAGTGATGATATCTTTTTGTTGTGGGTGGGGGAATGATCACCGAACCCGATGGAAAAAGTCCGTTCGGCCGGTTTTTTTCGGGAAGGTTGAGTGCTTTTTACTTATTGTCAGCTGTTTGCATGAATTCCCGCTTCCTCATCTTTTGAAACCGCAGCTTTCAGCCGCAGATGGGCGCAGTTTGTCCATTGTCTATGGTACACAGACCATTGTCTGAACAATTTTTCGACTTTTTTCAGCAGGCTCATTCCTTCAGGTATGGACAGTTGGAAATGACTCACATCACAGACTGTCCCAAAACGGACCAAAGGAATGCTGGATGTTTCCAGGGCTTCTCCTTTCTGGCATGCAGGGCAGAAATCTGTGCCATTTGCACACTACAGCTCACGGAGCCAGCACAAGCCTGGCCTGAAAGGCCCGGATCAGGGTCCAGGTATCGCAATAAGGGACATGGAACGCCTGACAGACATTGGGAATCGGTATCCGCCTTCTGATATCCGGATTGGGCTTTTCATGAGTGACCACTACACCGCCCTTTGCTTTTGCGGTAGCGATCAGCCAGGGATCAGCATTATCTGCCTGAGCAAACTCTTGGCGGGCATTTGGGGAATATTGCGAATTGGAACCATTGGCCCATTGCTGCAATAACCTGTACTCCTTGATGACCTGGGGGTCATTGATCGGATAAAACTCTATCGGTTTGGACTGAGAGGATATCCAATTGGCAAGCCTGTCCTTTCCCCTTGCAATTTCCTTTTCCACTTTTTCTATGCTTACAATTTGTGCTTCCCTGGCCAGAAAATCCCAGAATCCCGGACAAAAATCGTGTGCATAGTATGTGCGAGCAGCTTGAATGAGCACACTGGTATCCAGCCAGTATTTTACCGGTCCAGTTGTTCCAGACATCTGTCAAAGGTTTTGCCGTAAAGGTGTGTCAAGCGATAGGCTTCTCGATAAGACAACTTGCCTTCGCCAATGGCTTGCCGCAATGTGCCCAGGAAGTAATCTCCGCCCAAGCGATATCGCTGCACGGCATAAAAATTACCACCGCCCTCATTCTTTTTTCGCCTTGCCCTGTATTCCTTTTTCAACTGTTCGAGCAGATCGAGATATTCAGAACGCGACAACAAGCCCAAGGTTCTTGCCCGCACGGCAACTGCCAGTGGGCTGACCTTGAAATGCGCCGCAAGGTTTTTTACCTCCCGACAAGTACGTTTCGCTTCTTTTGCCGACCAAGTCCACCTGGCGAGCAAATCCTGATGAGGCATAAGGATCTCTGCTGTTGTCTCATTACAATACCATTCCGCCTCCATGTAGCGAAGCCCTACCCTTTCCTCTGATTCCAACCAATTCGAGATGCCGCTTTGTCCCGTCCAGATATGTACCATCTCATGGATGAGGGTAAAAATCTGGGCGGCCTGGTAATCATTGTTGTTGACAAAAACCAACGGCGCCTGGTGATCAGCAATGGCAAACCCTCGAAACTCTTCCGGATCGAGGGATCGTCGCGTGTTGTTGCGAACGATCCCTCGGACAATGACAATGATACCAAGTCGGACAAACCGATCATAAAGAAACTGGAAAGCATGCCGCCACGAACGGAATTGCCGGTTTTTCCAGACGGGATGGTCAGTCAAGCCAACGTCTCTTTCAATTATTGCAGCTGCCTCCCTCGGAGAGTATTTTCCGGGCGAAATGCTGCCCACGAATTTTTTCGGAGGAAAGCCTTCTTCTTCCAGGTACTCCCGGAGCCAATCCTGCATGGCCGCCGAATCATGTAGGACATCGAGAAGTTCGGGGGTGGGTTCTTCGTAAATATTCCTGTTGCGCTTTTTCCTGAAATCCGGAAATGGAAGACGCGATGTTTCGGGCGGCGATTCCAGAAAAAGAAAGCCCAACGGAACATCTACGGCTTTTGCAAAAATCTCCAATTGTCGGAAGGTGGGCCGGGCAGTTCCTTCAATCCACTCATCCAGTCCGGAAAGTCCAGACCGCTCCTTCAGCTCACCCACAGAAGTCCCCCGCCTGCGAATGGCCCATTCAAGCAGCCCCGGATGTACTTCTACGCGTGTGCCCGCAGCCATTGTTCAAGCAATGTTATAGTTAAGGCCACTGCAAAAAGCTTCTCAAAAAGACAGTGCCGATGCGATGAGGGAACGCCGAGATGCCAGTGCGTAAACTCCGTGAATCAGTTGTATATTTATACTTAAATCAAAGTGGTTCGGAAATTCTGCGGCAATGGTTGAGGGTGTAGCGTCGAGGTTTTCACATTCAATATTTTGATTGCATTTTTATTAACAATCAATAATTTCAATCAAACCCTCGATTCCTCGCTTCCTCAATTGCTCAATCAAAAATGTCTATCGTCTATCGTCCATTGACCATCGTCAAAAATTCCCAAACCGAATTGCGCTGAGTATACATGCCACACTATTCAAGTTCGCTGCCAATCGAAGGGCATCGCGATGCTTTTCAGTGGCCTGAATCCCCGATTTTTCGGTTCCTTCTCTCGTCGTGCACCGCACCTTTCAGCCGAAGATGGCCTTTTCATTCCTCTGTGCAATTCAGTGTCTTCCCTGTGGTTCTCCGTGAAACTCAAACAACCTTGCAACTCTTTCAGCAGATTCGGAAACCTGCGCTCACTCCACCCTCCACCGCATGCCCAGCCAGAGCGACAGGGCGTGGAGGCGGTCGGCGTTGGGGCCGAAGCCGCGGGTAGTGAGGTCGTACTGGATGGCGGGCTGAGCCATAAGGCTGAGGCGGTCGGTGAGGTTGCGTTCGACGCCCAGGCCGAGGTTGAGGGTCAGCCAGGAGTTGTCGCGCAGGCTTCCGCCCTGCAGCAGACCGATGGGGAATTCCTTTTCGCGCAGGCGCGACTGTTCGAGCACTTCGTCGGGATCTTTTTCCGATGAGGGCACACTGGCCAGCAGGGGCGTCACCTCGCGGTAGCGGATGTCGTAGTAGGGGCTGAGCACGAGATGTGCCGAGGCGCCGGCATGCATCCAGAGGCTCCAGCGGGGATGCCACCAGAGGTTGTGGCGCACGTGCAGGGGCACCTGCAGGATGTCGAGCTGGATGCCGTCAAAGTTTTCCTCGATCAGGTACTCGAGCGAGCCCAGCAGTTGGCGCGGCGTGTTGGGCGTGTAGCGCTTGAAGGTATAGAGCAGGCCCGTTTCCCACTCCCAGCGGTTGCGGTGCACGGCTACCATCAGGCCACCGCCATAGCCCACGGCCAGCGTGGTATCGGAAGGCGTGCCGAAGACGGGATCATAGGGCGATACCACGAAGTTGATGTCGGTGGCGGTGAGCAGAGTCAGGCTGACGTGCTTGCGCGTGGCGGCACCCACTGCAGGCACCCGGGCTTCGAGGGGGCCTTCTGCCTGTAGCCGCGACATGGCCGTCTCGAGCGAGGCGATCAGGTCGTCGGGGTTCACCGTCGCCTCTGTAGCGGCGACGCCGGCGCGCGTCTTTTCTTCGAGGCGGCGTAGGGGGGCGGTACCCGCTTCCACGCGGCTGGGTGGCGTGGCAATGCGGTCGGCTGCCGACGAGACGGGGCGCGTGGTGGGCGCCACTTGAGCGGCCTCATTTGCCGAAAGGCGAGACAGAGAGACCGGCAGGTTGGCGGGTGTGGTTGCCCTCCGGGGCGAAGGCGTGGTCCGCCCCTCTGAAGGTGTCGGCGCGGGCGCTACGGGCGTATCGTGTCCATCGTCGAACCAGGCTGCGGGCAGGCGCCACCAGTCGGTGCCGGGCGTCCAGAGCTGCTCGTAGGGGAAGAAGGTGAAGAGGAAGAGCAGGGCCAGCACGGCTTCGGGCACGCGGTAGCGACGCAGGCGCCCTTCGAGGGTGAGGCGCTCGTCGAGCATGCGGTTCATGTGCGGCCAGTCGGGATCGGCGGCGGGGTGCAGGCCCGAGAGCTTGCCGCGCACCGCCTCGTCGAAGGCGTCGGCATCGGTCGTCTCGGCAGCCTCGAGCAGGTTGGCAAAGGCATCCCAGTCGGGTGGCACGGTGGGGGGCTGCTGTTCGAGGCGGCGCAGCTTGTCGGCGATGAGTTCGTCGGGGTCGGCGGGGTCACGCGTCAGGCCTTCGGCCTCGAGGCGTGCCTGCAGCCGTTGCCAGGTAGCCGGGTCGTAGGGCGGGTCGAGCCGCCGCAGCTTGTGTCGCAGTATGTCGTCAAAGCGGTTACTTGCCATCGGTACGTTTTCCTTCTTTGGCCAACAGCATCTCCTGCAGCTTGAGGCGTGCCTTGACCAGGTTCGAACGCGAAGTGCTCTCTGTGATGCCCAACATGTCGGCGATCTCGCGGTGCGAGTAGCCCTCGATGACGTAGAGGTTGAACACGGTGCGGTACACGGGGCTGAGCTGCTGGACTGCCTCGAGGATCTCCTGTTCCGACATCTGGCTGATGGCGTCGGCGGCGGAGGTACTCAGGTCGAAGGCCTGGTCGATGTCCTCGGTGCGGCGGCGCACCTGCTTGCGATAATAGTCGATGGCCGTGTTGACCATGATGCGCCGGATCCAGGCGCCCAGCGAGGTGCCCGGCTCGTACTTGTCCATATGCCTGAATACCTTGATGAAGCCCTCGTGGAGGATGTCCAGCGCTTCGTCGCGGCTGCCTGCATAGCGCAAACACACGGCCATCATCTGACTGAAGTACTCTTCGTAGATGATGCGCTGGGCCCATCGCTCCTTGCGCACGCATGCGCGGATGAGGTCGTCTTCCTGGTACTCGAGCGGGAGTGTTATGTCCATTGCAAAGGATTGAACGCGGAACCTGGTTTCTTCGTGGCCACAAGGACCGGTCAGGGCGAGAAGGAATTTGTAAAAATATAGTTGCCGGCAGCAATCCGCAAAACCGCCCTGCCTTTTTCGCACCAGTTTCCGCCTCTGCGGTCTTTTCAGAAACGCCTTGCCGCCTCGATGTGCTGCCTGCAGCGCGAGGATTTGACGACAGCCATGCGGGGCGGCATTTTGCGAAAGCACAACAGGAAGGCCGCCGTTTTCCATCTTTGCCGCATGGAACGCCTTGTCTGCATCCGCCGCTACCGGCTGTACAGCCGTCATCTTCGACGCCACGTGCGCTGCGACATCTACCACCCTGCCTGGTGGCACCGCCACAGCGGGCCGGCCTTGCCGCTGGTGTTGCTGCACGACGGGCAAGACCTGCCCCGCATGCAGTATCGCGCCATCTTGCGCCGGTTGTGGCGACAGGAAGCGGTGCCGCCGTTTGTGAGTGTGGGCATTCACGCTTCCGCAAAAAGGCTGCTCGAATACGGCATCTCGGGCCATCCCGACTACAAGCGGCGCGGGCGCCGGGCCGACCGGCACGCCCGCTTCGTCACCGACGAGCTTTGGCCCTGGCTGCAACGGCGCTTTCGCCTGCTGCCCCAGCCCCGCCACCACATCGCTGCCGGCTTTTCGCTGGGCGGGCTGGCCGCTTTCGACCTGGCGTGGCACCATCCGGGCATGTTCGGGCAGGTGGGCATCTTTTCGGGTTCGCTCTGGTGGCGCAGCCGCCCCTGGTCGCCCCGGGCACCCAACGCCCACCGCATCGTGCACGAGCTGGTGGCACGCGATCCGCTGCGGCCGGGCCTGCGCTTCTGGTTCGAGGCCGGCACCGAAGACGAAACCTCCGACCGCGACGGCGACGGCATCATAGATGCCATCGACGACACGCTCGACCTCATCGCCCTGCTCAAGGCCAGAGGCTATCCCGAAAGGGATATTCGATACGTCGAGGTGCCCGGCGGCCGGCACGAACCCGCCACCTGGGGCCAGGTGATGCCCGACTTTCTGAAATGGGCGCTGGGAGATTTGGTTGAGGGTTGAGGGTTGAGCGTGTAGAGTTTATAGTTTATAACTCTGTGAAAATCAGTGCATACTCAGTGATCCTCTGTGTAACTGAATGATTAGCGGACGCTTTACTCACTCTCTCCCTTTCTGCGTCAGCGGGTCCATGCGCACGCCGGTGCGCGTGATGCGCACTTCCACGCGGCGGTTGCGGGCCCGGGCTGCCTCGTCGGAGTTGTCGGTGACGGGCTTGCTGGCGCCATAGCCTATCGTCGCGATACGATTGGGGCGGATGCCCTGTGCCACCAGATAGTCTTTCACGGCCAGGGCGCGTTGTTCGGAGAGGCGCTGCAGGTCCTGCGGGCGCCCCACGTTGTCGGTATGGCCTTCGATGACGATCTGCAGCTCGGGGTATTCTTTCAGTATGGTGGCCAGCTTGTCGAGCGCCGCAAAGGATTCAGGCTTGATTTCGGCCCGCGAGCGCACGAAGTAGATCGGCTCCATCGAGATGCGGGCGTAGGTCTGTATGGGGTCGAGCAGCAGCTCCACCTCGTATTCGGGCACTGTGCCCGGGTGGTCGCGGAAGTCGAGCACGAGCTCGTGGCCGATGAAGTTTTCCTTTTCGGGCTTGAGGCGGAAGATCCGCCCCACTTCGGTCTTGAGGCGGAAGGTGCCGTCGTTGCTGTAGTAGAAGCCGTCGTACGCGCCGCTTTTTCCGGTGCCGAAGAGCACCTTGGCCGGCACGGGGCGCCGCGTGTGTGAGTTGAGGATCTGACCTGCGATGACCACTTCGGGAGCGGCCTTCGGCTCGCGCACGCGCGCCCGAAAGATGTCGCTGCTGCCGTCGCGGCGCGAGGTGAAGTACAGATAACCCGTAGCTGTATTGAACGAAGGGTTGCTGTCGTCGTAAGGCGAGTTGATGGGCGGGGGCAGGCGCTCGGGCTGCGACCAGCGCGTCCAGGAGTCGTCGAGCCTTTCGGCAAAATAGATGTCGTTGTTGCCCGAGCGATTGGACGAGAAGTAGAGCGTGCGCTTGTCGTCGGAGAGCGAGGGCGTCGTTTCCCGAAAGGGGGTGTTGATGTTGCCGCCCAGATTGACGGGGGCCGTCCAGAACTCGTCGCTTATCCTGAAGCTGACATACAGGTCGGCATTGCCGTGGCCGTCGGGCCGCTCCACCGACATGATGATGACGGTGCCGTCGCTGCTCATCGTCAGGCTCACCGCATCGCTGAGGTTGTAGTAGTCGTCAATGTAAAAGGGCCGGGGCTCTTCCCAATGCGCGTCGTCGATGCGGCGGATGAAGGAAAAGCCCTCTTCCATGCCGCCTTCCGGCGGAAACTGGTTGATGATGACGAAGCGGTCGGGGTCGGGCGTGATGGCGCAGATGCTGTTGGGCAGGGCATTGTTGAGCGGGGGCCCCGGATGCACTACCTCGTCGAACAGCCCCTGGACGCTCTTCGCGATCCACACGTCCTGGTTGAACTCAGAGGACACGGCGTCGCGGATGGGCCGCTTGGCCAGCGCGCTGTACACCTCGCCGAGGATGACCTCGATGAAGGGATCCTTGCCGCGGTCCACGCCGTTGACGATCAGCGTGTGCTCGAAGTCGGGCGAGCCCACTCGCGTGAAGTAGAGCGTGCGGCCGTCGCGACTGATCACAGGTGAAATTTCGTCGTATTCGGGCGTGTTGACCGTTGGGGGCAATTTCTCGATCTGGAAATCGGGCTGCTGAGCCTGCCCCGATGCAGCCAGCGCCATCAGGCAAATCGCACAGGTCGTCCGTATCGATTGTGTAATGCTCATGAGCTCAATAATAACGAAGCTTATATTTCTTTTTGAATTTTTCTCACACTCTTTGTGACGCCTTTCGGCAAATACAACCCGCTCGATCCTCAGGCGAGCGGCAGGTCACTGCGGGTCTTCGAACAATGGCACAAAGCCAAATCGCGCGCCGTCGAACAAGCCTTTGTCGCTCAATTTCAGTTGCGGGATTACCAGCAAGGCCAGGAACGAGAGCGTCATGTAAGGCGCCGTCAGCACGCTGCCCAGCGCTACACGCGCAAACTCGTCCATGGCCTCGTACTGCCGCCCGGTTTTGTAACCGTCGTCCGCAGTCATGAGGCCGGCCACGGGCAACGGCAAGACCATTTCCTCCGATCCGGCCACGGCCGCGATGCCACCTTTGTGCTGAATGATGAGGTTGACAGCCCGACAAAGGGATGCATCGTCGGCACCGACGGCAATGACGTTGTGCGAATCGTGTGCCACACTCGATGCGATGGCGCCCCGTTTCAATCCAAATCCCTGCACGAAGGCCACCGCCGGCGCCACGTCGGCATAGCGGTTGACCACTGCGATTTTCAACAGGTCACGTTCTGTGTCAGCAACAGCCTTGCCATTTTCCACTTTTGCTTCCGCAAAAACGGTTTCCGTCAGCAATGAGCCATCAATGGCCCTGATGACGCGCAGCTTCCCCTGCCCTGCCGGCACGGCAAAGTCGGCTGCATTTTTGGCGGAAGCCGAAAAATGATTGACCGGCTGCACTTCGGGCAAATCGATGAGCGCCTTGCCATTGCGCGCCACACATCGCCCCTCGATCCAGGTTTCCAGCACTTCGAACCGGTCCAGGTCCTGCACGCGGATCAGGTCGGCCGGCTCGCCCGGGCGCAGGGTGCCCACCGGCAGCCCGTAATGCTGCACGGGATGGAGACAGGCCGCGCGCAACACGTCGAACAGGTCGTGGCCGTGGCGCAGGGCGCGCACCACCAGCTCGTTGATGTGTCCGCGTATCAGGTCGTCGGGGTGCTTGTCGTCGGAGCAAAACATGATGCGGTCGGGCGCCTCGGCCAGCAAGGGGACGAGGGCCTCGAAGTTTTTGGCGGCACTGCCTTCGCGGATGAGGATATGCATGCCGGCGGCCAGCTTGTCGCGCGCCTCCTCGATGGTGGTGCATTCGTGGTCGGTGCTGATGCCGGCAGCGGCGTAGCGGCGGGCCTCCTCGCCGCGCAGGCCGGGCGCATGGCCATCCACGGGTTTGCCCAGCTCCTGCGCGATGCGAATCTTGGCCATAACCTCGGCATCGCCCTGCAACACACCGGGCCAGTTCATCATCTCGGCCAGATACCAGATGTCGTCGCGCAGCAGCAACCGGCGTACGGCATCGGGCCCCAGCACCGCCCCCGCCGTCTCAAAGGTGGTGGCCGGCACACAGGAAGGCGCTCCGAAATGAAATTTCAGGGGACTGTAGTGCGCATTGCTTAACATGAATTCTACACCGCTCACACCCAGCACGTTGGCAATCTCGTGCGGGTCCGAGACCGTCGCCACAGTGCCGTGCGGCAGTGCCAGCGCCGCAAAGGCGGTGGGCACCAGCATCGAGCTTTCGATGTGGACGTGCGCATCCACGAAACCCGGCAGCAGAAAGGTTTCTTCAGCTACCGACGGGTCTTCTTCGACCGCCTCGACGCGGCCATCGGCCAGATGCACGCGCCCTGGAAAGATGCGGCGTTCGTGCAGTGAGACGATCCGCCCTTCGAGTGTATGCTCGTTCGTCATGTTTTCAAAGTGTGCCACGAAGATATGAGTTATATGAAGATTTTTTTAATCGAAAAGGCGCCCCCTTTCCGGTTCAGGTGCAAGGTAACTGATGTATTGCTCTGTGCCATCCGGTATTTTGTGAGGGAGTGATGGAGTGATGGAGTGAGGAGTGACGGAGTGACGGAGCGAGGCTGTGCGCGTGAGTTTGTACTGAAACGCTCAACGATGGGTACCAACTGCGCGCCACCTGAGGCCGAAGGCTGCGGCTTTTGGCTGAGCAATCGAAGACGCGAAGAACCGAGGATTCAATTCAAGAGGCCTGCTGAAAAAGTCGAAAAATCATTCAGTTACACAGAGCGCCACTGAGCATGCACTGATTTTCACAGAGTTGCAAAAAACTGCGCGCAAACTGCGTCCA
>WFYJ01000267.1 GCA_015490175.1 Saprospiraceae bacterium
GATCGCCGCAGTCGAAGGCCGTTTGCGAAAGCGTCATCGAATCGATGCTGCAGTTGTCCGTCGAGCCGTTGTTCACCGCAGCAGCGCTCGTGCTGCCCATGCCATTGGCATCGAGCTGTACGGTGACGTCCTGGCACTGAGCGGTGGGTGCAATGTTGTCTTCCACCGTCACCGTGGCCGTGCACGTGGCGGTATTTCCTGCATCGTCAGCCACTTCCAAAGTTACGGTGTTGGCACCCAGATCGTCGCAGTCGAAGTTGTCCGGGTGGGGGTCAAGAGAGGCCACGTTACAGTTGTCCGTCGAGCCACCGTCAATATCCATTCCGGTGATCGACGCCATACCCATAGCATCCAGTTGTACCGTTACATCCTGGCATACTGCTGTGGGCGGCGTAATGTCATTACCCGTCAACGCGACCGTACAGGTGGCCGTATTTCCACCATAATCCGTGACCGTAATGGTGACATCATGCGTCATTCCATGTGCCGAGGCAAGCACGGTTCCTGCCGTGGGCGATTGGGTAATCGAGCCCACACCACAATCGTCCGTGGCGCCCACTTCGCCCGTGAGATTGGGCACGGTAAGCGCGCAGGAAGCATCCAGGTTTACATTCCTGTCGGCCGGGCAGAGCGTGATGACCGGCGCCACATTGTCTTCGACGGTGATGTCCAAAGTGTTGATCGTCGAACAACCATTGATGGTCTCTTCCACCATCAAGGTGTGCGGCCCACCAGTGGCCATGCCCCACAAAATATCAATGGAGGGACCGGTAGCTGCCGTGACAATCGTACCACCCGAATAGAGGATCCACTGGTAGGTGGCACCGGCTGCCGTATTGTCGGTGGTGACGCTATAGGTATGCGTCGATGCCGGGCATACTGAAACGGGGCCGGTGATCGGGTTGGGTGCGGGTGCCGGATCCACCGTAATGGTCACCGATGCCGTGGCCGAGGTACAGCTATTGGCATCCGTCACCACAAAATTCAGGATGGCCGTACCCGCCCCAGTGGCAAGGAAGTTGGGCGACTGGTCGGTGGGCATGTCGATGGTACCCGTGGCCGTGGATGCTGCATCGAGGCTCCACATGTAGTTGTACGGCGCCGTTCCGGAAACCACGATACCAATAAGGGCCGCCGACTCTCCTTCACAGATGGTCGTATTCGTTGCCGAAGCAGCCACATCCGGCACGGGGTTCACATTGATCGTGGCATTCACCGTACCACTTTCACATCCATTATCATCTGCAACCGCGTAGCTTACATCAATGGTACCAGCAGGCGCCCCCGGGGCGATAGTGAGGGTGGCGGTACCATCGTTATTGTTAATCAATGTGGCTGCTGCCTGGATTGCAGGATCACTGGCACCCGTGATGGTCCAGGTATGCACCGTCAGTGTCCCGCTTCCGGCCACCGGCTGGCCATCGAGCGTGGCGCTGCTGCCAATACACACGCCTGTGCTCGGGTTCGAAACGATGGGCCCGGCCGTTGGAGGATCGTTGACGGTAATGGTCGTAGATGCGGTAGCCGTACAGCCATTGGCATCCGTTACCGTCACCGAGTAAGTCGTCGTAGTACCAGGATTCTCGCTCAGGAACTGAGCCATAGAACCATTGCTCCACAGGTAGGTGAAAGGTGCAGTACCCGTAGCCGAGGCAGTAAGCAGTACATTGTCGCCTGAACAGATTACCCCATCATTGGCTGTCGTGCCAGAGGTTTCACTCACCAAGATGCTGACAGTCGGATTGCTCGTTATAGTAACAGCATAGGTATCCGATCCCATGCAGCCATTGGCATCAGTTACGGTCACCGAATAGGATTGCAGACCTGCAGCAGGTGCAACGGTGATGGTCTGGGTCATGTCGCCCGTATTCCACATGTATGCGGTGTATCCCGCACCGGCATCCAGTGTAATGCTGTCGCCTTCACAGATATGACCGTCGTTGTCGGCAAGGCCCGAGGTTTCGGAAGCGACAATCGTGGGTGCGGGATTGGGGTTGACCGATACGGTGACGGTATCGCTGCTGGTACAGCCATTGGCATCGGTCACGGTATATTCCACTTCCACGGTACCTGCGACCGTACCGGTCAGGTCGGCCGTGCCGTTTCCATTATCCACGAGCGTGGCATCGCCGGTACCACCGATCTTGGTCCAGGCATGGGTATAAGGCATGGCGCCACCCGAGGGGTTGCCGTCGAGAGTAATGGTGTTGCCTACACACACGTCGGTCGGGCCAGTGATATTGGCCGAAAGGGTGGATTGCACCGTTACAAGGGCAGTGCAGTTGTCCGAATTGCCCACCGTGTCCTTTACGGTCAGTGTTACGGACACGGTCGAGCCGTTATCGGCGCAGGTGAACGAATTGGGCGATACCGACGAATTTGTGATAGCACAGTTGTCGGTGCTGCCGCCGTCCACATCGGCTGCAGTAATGGAGGCGGTGCCCGTCGCGGCATCCAGCGTGACGGTAATATCCTGACAAACAGCTACCGGGGCTTCCGTGTCGTTGACCAAAATGTTGAAGGTACACGAAGCGGAATTGCCCGTGGAGTCTGTTGCCGTAGCGGTGACTGAGGTAAGGCCTACGGGGAAGGTGCTTCCCGGCGCATGGCTGTAGGTAATAGTTGCCGAGCAGTTGTCCGTGGCCGTAGCGGCAAAGCTCACATCGGCCCCGCACACCCCCGGATCGTTATTCGTCGTGATGTCGGCCGGACAAGTAATCACCGGGTCTTCCACATCGTTCACCGTCACGTCGAAGGTGCACTGGGCCGTATTGCCACCATCGTCGGTGGCGGTAGCCGTCACGGTGGTGGTGCCCACGGGGAAAGCCGTGCCACTGGCCTGTGAGTAGGTAATGGTCACATTACAGTTGTCGGTAGCCGTAGCCGGCGGATAGTTTACCACGGCCTCGCACAAACCCGGATCGTTGTTCACTGTCTGATTGGGCGGACAAGAGATGGTGGGCGGAGTATTATCCTGTACGGTTACTGTGGCATTGCAGGTGGACATATTGCCATTCACGTCCACCACATCGAGCGTCACCGTATTGGGTCCGATATTGGTGCAATCGAAATTGGAAGGCGTTACGGAAAGCGAATTGAGGCCACAGGCATCGTTGGAGCCGTTGTCCACATCGGCAGCCGTAATACTGGCCTGCCCCGTGGCATCGAGCACTACGGTAATGTCCTGGCAAAGAGCCTCGGGCGCCACATTGTCTTCGACCGTCACCTGTGCCATGCAATTGTCAGCGTTGCCGCTGCCGTCGGTGGCCGTAAGGGTGACGTTTACGGGCGTACCTGTATCGGCACAACTGAAAGTGGTGATATCCAGGGAGAGATTTACGGGTGGGCAGTTGTCGGTACTGCCATTATCGACGTCGGTGGGGCTGATGGACGCGTTACCCGTGGCGTCGAGCTGTACGGTAATGTTCTGGCAGGCGGCCACAGGTGCGATATTGTCCTGCACCGTCACATTGGCCGTGCAGGTACTGCTGTTGCCGGAAAGATCCGAAGCCATGAGCGTCACTGTCTGCGTGGTACCGGCATGGCTGCAATCGAAGGCAGAGGGATTTACCGAAAGGTTGACCGTGCCGCAGTTGTCACTGCTGCCGCCGTCCACATCAGCGGGGCTGACAGTGGCCGTCCCCATGGCGTCCAGCAATACGGTGGCATCCTGGCAAAGAGCCGTGGGTGGCGTATCATCCTGGACCGTCACCGTGGCGTTGCAGGTGCTGCTGTTGCCATTGGCATCGGTTACTTGCAGCGTCACGGTCTGATTGCCGATGTCGGCGCAGGTAAATACAGCTGGATCGGCAGGTGCAAGGAGCGCAAAGGAAAGCGCCCCCGGGCAATTATCGGTCGAGCCGCCATCGACGTCGGTAGCCTGGACGGTAACCGAGCCGGAAGCATCGAGCGATACGGTGATGTCCTGGCACACAGCTGTAGGCGGCGTATTGTCCTGTACGGTGACCGTCACCGTCGTTGCCGGCGAGGTGCCACAGAAGTTGGTCTCCGTCACGTCGAAGGTGAGCGTACCCGGTCCGGCGGCATTGATAGTGGTGCCGGACAGCGTGGCGCCCGTGCCGCCGTCGTTGAAATTGGTGATGTTGAAGGTCGAAGCACCCTGCGTGTTGTTGGCGGAGCTCACGCCCGCGGCCACGAGGGCATCAACGGAACTGTTGGGGCACATGGCAAAGTCGGAAGCTGTCGGGGGATTGACCGGATCATCTTCAATAATGAAGGTGATGGTCGTCGTTTCGCCTACCAGGCAGGTGCCGCCCGGGTCGTCCGTCACTTCATAGGTAACCGTGTACGTACCCGGCGCCGTACCGGCCATCACGGTCAGGACGTTGACACCATCGAGGGCACCCGGAATGTTGTGGGTAAACATCCCGACCGTTTGCATGCCTGCCGGCGGGATATCCGGGGCAATGTTGTAGGTGGTGGAGGCAATATCGGTTTCACAGATGGTCAGCGTACCGCCATCGGGTACGCCGTTGAGGGTGGGATTACACTGGGACCACCCCGTTTCCGGCAAGAAGCACAATGCTGCGCACACAGCAACAAAGACCGGAACACCAACCTGAAAACCACGGAAAAAGGTAAAGGATCGGCTCCTCATGTGATTACAATTTGTTAGTAATATTCGGTTATTCACTAATGTAAAGCGTGCGGCAACGCGTACAGAACCAACCGGGTTACAGCCGGCGTTGCACACGAACACGGGTCGAAGTTAACAGCAATTTCCTCACCAAACAATCCCTTCTCCATTTTTTTTTCAGAAAAAAAAGCAAACTCATTTTGTGACATGAAGGAGCAGCGGCAAAAGCCTTCCGCAGAAAAACACATAACACTCACTATCAACACACTACACGACGCCCTTGATTGCCCACCTGAATAGATTTTTTTTCAACGGGTCCGGGATTCGAGGATTGGGCCCGACAACCGAGCCTGCTCCCCGACGCCAAGACTTTTTTCATCGGCCTCTTGACTTTGTCCATCACAATCCCCTATCATTGCGCCATGCTTTCGCAAATGCCCCATAGTGCGTGTTGTTGCTGTGCTTTCGGCCTTGCCGGAAGGGAGTGACTGCGCGCGTATGTGGACTTGCGGTGTCACAGGCCTTTCCGGCAAAAGTCCGGGAGGGCCTGTGGCATTCTGGCCCGATTATGGGAAGCAGGCTGAACGTTTACAAACTGAAATCGACATGATCCGCCATTTTGCCATCTGTTGTTGTGCAGCATGTTGTCCGATCCTTCCGTTCCGGAAAGGAGGTGGCTGACTTGTCGCACGACCGACAGCAGGCAGTGATACAGGGGCCTTTCCGGAACGAAGCCGGAAAGGCCCTTGTCTTTTCCCCGTGTTTCATTTGCCGAAAGGCACAAAAACAAAACCACCATGACCACATCCACACACACCTCTCTGTCCGAGTCGCTGCACCGCCAGATGCGCCGCATTGCGCGCCAGGTGGGCCACACGCCCCTGTACGAGCTGCGCAATGTGTTTCACAAGCCCGGCGTGCGGCTGTTCGCCAAACTCGAGTGGCAGCAGCTCAGCGGCAGCGTGAAGGCACGTGCCGGCTGGCGCATCCTCAGCACGGCCATCCGCTCGGGGCAGCTCGACGGTCAGCGCCGCCTGCTCGACGCCACCAGCGGCAACACTGGCATTGCCTACGCCACCTTTGCGGCGGCGCTCGGGGTGCCGGTCACGCTCTGCATGCCCGAAAACGCTTCGGAGGCGCGCAAGCGCATCCTGCGCTCGCTGGGTGCCGAGCTCATCCTCACCAGCCGGCTCGAAGGCACCGACGGCGCCCAACAGTATGCCGCCGCCCTGGCCGCCGAGCGGCCCGACCTGTACTACCACGCCAACCAGTACGCCAACGACGCCAACTGGCAGGCCCACTACCACTCCACCGCGCTCGAGATCTGGGAACAAACGAAGGGTCAGGTGACGCACTTCGTGGCCGGACTCGGCACCTCGGGCACCATTACGGGCACGGGGCGCCGCCTGCGCGCACTCAAACCCGAGATCGAGATCGTGGCGCTGCAGCCCGACACGCCCATGCACGGCCTCGAAGGCTGGAAGCACATGGCCACGGCCATCGTGCCGCGCATCTACGACCCCTCGGTACACGACCGCATCGTGGAAGTGAACACGCTCGAAGCCCTCGAGATGGTGCGGCGTGCCGCCCGCGAGGAAGGGCTGCTCATCGGCCCCTCGAGTGGAGCCAATCTTGCCGGCGCCATCAAGGTGGCCGAACAGCTCGACGAGGGCGTGGTGGTGACCACCTTTGCCGATACGGCCGACAAGTACGCCGAGGTGATGACCGAAATATTCGGTTGAGCCGCTACTTTTTTCAAAAAAACGAAGTCTCATGTCCCGCGCTGTTTTTACCCTCGTCCTGTCGCCCGAAGTGGACGCACACATCCGCCGCCACGGCGAAGCAGCCTGGCCGTACGAGTGTTGCGGTTTCCTGTACGGCCCGGCCGACGGCAATCCGCGCCTCATCACCCGGGCGCTGCGCGCGCCCAACAGCAAGGAAGGCGACCAGCGCCGCCGCTTCGAAATCGCCCCGACGGACTACCTCGAGGCCGAGCGATATGCCGCCGATCATGGCTTGCAACTGCTCGGCATCTACCACTCGCACCCGGAACACCCCGCCGTGGCCTCGAAGCACGACCTGGCGCAGGCCATGCCCTTTTTCAGCTACGTCATCGTCTCGGTGCGCGGAGGACGTGCCGCAGAGATGCGGTCGTGGCGACTGCGCGACGAGGTGCGCGCCTTCGACGAGGAGACCATCCTGATTGCACCTGCTTTCGCAAAACACTGATTGTCAAACCTCCAAAAACGCTGCGATCATGGCCAAAATTCTGATCCCCACCCCGCTGCGCAAATTCACCGGCAATGCCGCTACGTTTGAAGTGAAAGGCGCCACCGTGGCCGAAGCGCTGCGCGCCCTTGCCGAGGCACATCCCCAACTCAAGCCGCACCTGTTCGACAATGCCGGCCGGCTGCGCAGCTTCATCCGCGTGTACGTGGGCGAAGACGACATCGCTACCTTGCAACGCGAAGACACCCCGCTGACCGACGAGGCCGTGGTGAGCATCGTGCCGGCCATTGCGGGGGGAAGTTGAGCGTTGAGGGTCAGGCTCCGGGGATCCGGGACTCAACATCGCTGGCTCTGCCAGCGTCTCAACGGATGCACGCCGAGCATCTCAAATCCTCGCTTCCCCGGTTCTTCGGTTCTTCATCCAATATTCACCATCCAAAACCGACCGGAAAATGAGCCAACCAACCATTCTTTCCCCTGCCGAGCTGGCGCGCTATGCCCGTCACATCGCCATACCGGAATTCGGCGTCGAGGGCCAGGAAAAGCTGAAGCGCGGCAGCGTGCTCGTCATCGGATCGGGCGGGCTGGGCAGTCCGCTGCTGCTGTACCTCGCTGCGGCGGGCGTGGGCCGCATCGGCATCGTGGACTTCGACCTGGTGGACGAGAGCAACCTGCAGCGGCAGGTGCTCTTCAGCGTGGATGACGTGGGCCGGCCCAAGGCGCTCGTAGCCAAAGAACGGCTCCAGAAGCTCAACCCGCACATCGAGATCGAGGTGTATCTCGAGCGCTTCAGCACCGAGAATGCGCGTGCGCTGGTACGCCGGTACGACGTGGTGGCCGACGGCACCGACAACTTTCCCACGCGCTACCTCGTCAACGACGCCTGCGTGCTCGAAGACCGCGTCAACGTCTATGCGTCCATTTTCCGCTTCGAGGGGCAGGTTTCCGTGTTCAACTACCGCTATGCCGACGGCACGCGCGGCCCCAACTACCGCGACATGTTTCCCGAGCCGCCACCGCCGGGCCTGGTGCCCAACTGCGCCGAGGGTGGCGTGCTGGGCGTGCTGCCCGGCATCATCGGCTCGATGCAGGCCAGCGAGGTGATCAAGGTGCTCACGGGCGTGGGCGAGCCGCTGGCCGGCCGTCTCTTCCTGTTCGATGCGGCCACCTTCAGTACGCGCATCCTGAAAGTGCCCAAAAACCCCGACACGCGCATCACCGGACTGATCAACTACGATCAATTCTGCGGGCTTTCGCCAAAAGAAGAGACGCCCGTCCGATCGATCACGGTGCAGGAGCTGGCCCGCCTGCGCGAAAGCGGTGCCGACTTTCAGCTCATCGACGTGCGCGAGCCCTACGAGTACGGCATCGCCAATCTGGGGGGCGAGCTGATCCCGCTGGGCAGCATCGAGGAGGCGGCCGACCGCATCGCGCGCGACAGAATGGTCGTGCTCTACTGCCGCAGCGGTCAGCGCAGTGCCGACGCCATCCGGCGGCTGCAGCAACGCTTCGGCTTCGACAACCTCTACAACCTCGAAGGCGGCATCCTGGCCTGGGCGCGCGAAATCGATGCGTCGGTGCCGACGTACTGAGGGTTGAGACTCGGCCCTGAAGGGCCTCGCGTTGAGACAGTGCTTCGCGCTGATGTTGAGACGGTGCTGCCCACCGGTGTTGAGATTCCGACGAGTCGGAACAGGATCCGCTGCGCGCCGGTGTTGAGGGTGCTTTGCCCGGTGGGGTCAAGCGCGTCCTTTTACACTTCCGGCGATTGGGGTTGCATGACATGCTGTTCCCCGGACTTTTCAAGCAAAAACAAAACAAACATCAAGCGCCGCCCCTCGGGGCGGCGCTTGTCTCAACAGGCGCAGGTCATTGCGGTTCTCGCACGGCCTGCGGTCTCAACGTGGGGCCAAGGCCCCGCTCAACAGTGTCACTGCCTGTCGCGTGACCGCCGCCATGCAAAATACTTCTGCACGCAACTTCATTCGCCGGTGCTGTAAGACCTGCCTCGTCGGGAAAGCCAGCAAGGTGTGTGGTGTGGCACCTTGTCTGTTTTTTGGCGAAAGCCGGGTTTCATTTGGCGAAAGCCGAAAAATCAGCTCAGGCCTCGGTCGGTTCGGGTACGGGCTTGCCGAAGGTGCGCAGCACGAAGAACAGCAGCACCAGGCCGGCCGTACCCAGCAGCACCGAGATGCCCCAGCCGCCGCCCAGCAGCGTGGACAGGCCGCCACAGACCATGGCCACGGCCCCAACCGTCAGTGCATAGGGCAACTGGGTGCGCACGTGGTCAATGTGGTTGCAGTCGGATGCCAGCGACGACAGGATGGTCGTATCGGAGATGGGGGAGCAGTGGTCGCCCAGCACCGAAGCGCCCAGCACGACGGAGATGACGTTGAGCACGATCTCGTGTGCCAGCTCGGGCGCCACGCCCTGCGACACGCAGATCTGCCAGGTGGTCGGTATGGCGATGGGATACAGGATGGCCATGGTGCTCCAGCTCGAACCGGTGGAGAAAGAGATGAACGCCGCCAGCACGAACACGATCACGGGCATGAGCAGCGGGTTGATGCTGTCTTTGAGGGCCAGCGACAGGTAGTGGGCCGTGTGCAGGTCTTCGGTGGTGGCTGCCAG
The DNA here is from genome assembly GCA_015490175.1 of Saprospiraceae bacterium. GTDB lineage: Bacteria > Bacteroidota > Bacteroidia > Chitinophagales > Saprospiraceae > WFYJ01. Next base: position 9,458 of record WFYJ01000267.1, read on the forward strand.
CGACCAGGCCAGCGCGAGGATGACGATGGCCGGCATCATGGTTTTCAGACCCGAGACCATGGTGTGCATGGTGTCGGTCAGGTTCATGATGCGGCTGTACAGGGTCATGAGTATGGCGAGCGTGAGGCCGCTCAGTGAGGCCCACAGCAACGCCACATAGGCATCGGCCAGGCCGACGACGTAGCCCAGCTTGCCCACGAGTGTGGCTTCGGCGCCGACCACCGGCCCGATGTGTTGCCAGGTGGCACCCCAGCTCCACCCTTCCACCGGTACGCCGGCAGCGACCAGCTCGGCGCGGGCGCCGGCCAGTCCCGTGTCGGCCAGACCGAATATGGTGACGAGGATGACGGTGAGGACGGGAAAGAAGGCGTGATACCACTTGCGAGGCACCCGCGCCACGGGTGCCAGGTCTTCCATGTGTTCTTCTTCCACTTCGCGCGTTTCCACGTCGTGCACCTTGCCCGTGGTGCGGGCGCGGTATTCGGCCTTCCACATGGGACCGTAGTCGCGCCGGAGGAAGATGACAAAGAGCATGAAGGCCAGCGTCAGCACGGGGTAGAACGAGTACTTGAGCGAGTGGAGGAAGATGGCATAGGGCGTCTGCTCGTATGGGTAGCCTTCGAGGTTGGCCATGCCGCTGTCGATGTAGCCCAGCTCGGCGCCGATCCAGGTGGTGATGAAGGCCACGGCCGCCACGGGTGCTGCCGTGGCATCCACGATGTAGGCCAGCTTCTCGCGCGACACGCGGAAGCGATCCGTCACCGAGCGCATGGTGTTGCCCACGATGAGCGTGTTGGCGTAGTCGTCGAAGAAGATGGCCACGCCCATCAGCCAGGTGATGAACTGGGCGCTGCGCGGGCCGCGCGCAAAGCGCGAAAAGGCCTTGACCACGCCGGCCATGCCGCCATTGCGCGAAATGACGGCCACCATGCCGCCGATGAGCAGCGAAAAGACGATGACGGAAAGATGGCCCGTGTCGCTCAGGGCATGCAACAGATAACCGGCCACCACCTCGAAAAACGACTGAAAGAAGTAGTAAAACGAATCGACGCGCAAGCCGCCCGCAATGAAGGCCCCCGACCAGATGCCCGCGAACAGCGACACCACCACCTCGCGGAACAGCAACGCCAGCAGGATGGCGATGAGGGGCGGCACCACCGACAGCCACAAAGGAATGTGACGGATGCGCAGGCCGTTGTCGGTATAGCGCGCCAGGTGGTACAGCGCATAGTCGTGTGCGCCCGTACGCAAAAACACCAGGCGCCCGCGCGGGTCGAGGTCATCGGCCAGCGTGGCCAGCCCGTCCTGAAAGTCGAGCACCACCGGCTCGCCGTTCAGCTCGATGCGTACGGGGCCGGTCAGGCCGGCGGCATGCAGCTTGACCACGCCGTCATCTTCGACGAGCTGGTAGTCGGCCAGTACCGGCTCGGTGAGGGCGTCGAGGGTGTCCACTACAGGGACCACCGCAGAAGTATCGGTCGCCAGACTGTCTTGCGAAAAAGAAATGAAAGGCAGACTGCAAATCAGCGCAAAGACGACGAGGATCCGGTTGGTCATGTTCATTTCGTTTTACATTTGGCGAAAGCCGGGCCGCCCTTTTCTGTCGGTGCCCTGCTTCCTCGCTCAGCCATTTTGGCGGCAGCCAAGAAACAAAATTCCTGAAAAAATGGCCTTCCGCTCATTTACCCCCCTGTTTTTCAGTGCATTCGCTCTGGTACTCCTTTCCCGCGAGTTGGCGGCCCAGCCTGCCGGCCGCATGTGGTTTGCGCTTTCGCAAAATGAAGCCCCGCTGAAGCTCGGCCTGAGCGGCGGCCTGAACACGCCCCAGTTTCACGCTGCCGACCTCGACCTCGACGGCGACGACGATCTGCTGGTCTTCGACCGCACGGGCAACCAGTGGGTCACCTTCCGCAATGACGGCAGCACCGCTCAGCCCGACTGGCAGTTCGATCCGGCGCTTGCGCAAAACCTGCCCGCGCAGCGCAACTGGGTGCTGGTGCGCGACTTCAACGGCGACGGTCTGCCCGACCTGTTCGGCCACAGCCAGCCCGAAGGCATCAGCGGCGTGCGCGTGTGGCGCGGCTACGACGACGGCGGCACGCTCAAGTTTGCGCGCGTGCTCTTCCCCGACTTCCAGAAAGACGTGCTGTGGTTCGAGCTGGCCAACGGCACCCCCACCCAGATCTACGTCAGCAACGTGGACCTGCCCGCCCTCGAAGACGTGGACCAGGACGGCGACCTCGACCTGCTGACCTACGACATCGGCGGCAGCTATCTGGAGTGGTATCGCAATACCTCGGCCGAAAACGGCTTCGGTGCCGACTCGCTGCGCTTTGTGCGCGAAGACATGTGCTGGGGGCGCTTCTACGAATCGTCTTTCTCGCAGACCATCGCGCTGAGCGACGATCCCGACCAGTGCGCGCAGGGCTTCGCCCCGCCCAAAGGCGGCCTGCCCGAGGCCCTGCACCCGGGCTCGACGACCCTCGTGCTCGACATTGACGGCGACGGCGACCTCGACGCCCTCATCGGCGACATCATCTCGCCCTATCTCATTCTCCTGAAAAACAGCACTACCGATCCCGCCGCCTGGATGACCGAACAGGACCCGACCTGGCCCTCCGACGACACGCCCGTCGAGATTCCCTACTTCGCCGCGGCCTTCCTGCTCGACATCGACGGCGACGGCCTCGACGACGTGATGGCCGCCCCCAACGCCATCAACAACGCACCCACCTACCAGTCGGCATGGTGGTACCGCAACACGGGCACGGCCAACGCCCCCCACTTCGAGCTGCAAACCAAATCATTCCTGATCGAAGACATGCTCGACCTGGGTGCGGGCGCCCACCCCGCCTTCGCCGACGTGGATGCCGACGGCGACCTCGATCTGGTGGTGGGCAACCACTCCTACTTCCTGCCCGACGGCAATCACGACGCGCGCCTCCACCTGCTGCGCAATACGGGCACACCCACCGCGCCGGCTTTCGAGCTGGCCGACGCCGACTGGCTCTTCCTCGGCCAGTTCAGTACGCAGGCATGGAGCTACGCCCCCGCCTTCGGCGACCTCGACCAGGATGGCGATCTCGACCTGGTGGTGGGCACCTCCGAGGGCAAGCTCTTCTTCCTCGAAAACACGGCCGGCCCCGATCAGCCCATGAGCTTCAGCGCGCCGCAATATTTCTGGCAACAGATAGACGTGGGCCTCAACGCGCGCCCCTTCATTGCCGACCTCGATGGCGATGGCCTGGCCGACCTCGTCATCGGCGAGACCAACGGAAATGTCAACTACTTCCCCAACATCGGCACGCCGGGCAATCCGCTGTTTCACCCCAACCCCGACGAGGCGCCCAACAACTTCTTCCTCGGCCAGGTGGATGCCACCGTGCCGGGCGACGTACAGGGCTATTCCACGCCCGTGCTCGTGCCGAACGGCACCGACTGGTACCTGCTCACCGGCACCAAGGCCGGCACGCTCGAGCTCTACGGCGACGTCGGCACGCACCTCGACAGCGGTCCCTTCACCCTCATTGACGACCACTGGCTCGGCATAGACGTGGGCGCACGCTCGGCACCGGCCCTGGCCGACCTCGACGGCGACGGCTGGCTCGACCTGGTGGTGGGCAACCTGCGCGGCGGCATCGAAGCATGGCACACGCCCCTGCCCGCACAGACGACCGTGGCCACCACCGAACCGCACCGCCCCCCCCGCCTCTTCCGGCTTTCGCCAAATCCCGCCGCCGACCACTGCACGCTCGTCCGGCTTTCGCCAAACGGCACCCGTGCCCATGTCGCCCTTCTCGACCTGAACGGGCGTGTCCTCTGGGAGACTGCCACCAACGACGATCGCGTCGAAGTGCCGCTCCGGCATTTGCCGAAAGGCGTCTATCTCTGTCGCATGCGCACGGGCGAGGGCACGCAGAGTGAGCTGGTTGTGGTGAGGAGTGAGGAGTGAGGAGGGAAGAGGGAAAGGGGACCGCGAGCGATCGACGGTCGCAGGCATATTCCTCTGCCGGTGGTGTCCTTGAATAGATGATCTCGCATCCCGAAAAAGGACCGGCTGCAAAAAAGTGTTGCGTGTAGGGTTTAGAGTTTAGAGTTTAAAGTTTAGAGTTTAGAGTTTAAAGTTTTTATCGTTGGTTATCAATGTTTTGTCAAATTATCGATTCTTCGGTTCCTCGGTTCCTCATTCATTGCAACCGCAGCTTTCAGACGCAGAGGGGCGCGGCTTGTACGCAGTTTTCACCTGTCGTTGAGGATTGAGGGTGTAGGGTTGAGGGTTTACAACTCTGTGAAAATCAGTGTGTGCTAAGTGGCGCTCTGTGTAACTGAAAATTTTTCGACTTTTTCCAGCAAGCCTCTTTGCTCAAATACTCGGTTCTTCGGTTCCTCGGTTCCTCAGTCATTGAAACCGCAGCCTTTGGCCGCAGAAAACGCAGTTTGACATCAGTTGATCGGGGACACGACTCCTCTGCTTTCCCACTTCCGCTGCAGCAGGCAGGCCCGAAGGAAGCAGGCATTCATCTGTCCTTGGTCCCGTACCTTTGCGGCCGGACCAAAAAGACGAGGGATGGACTACGAAAGTCTCAAACACATACTCGACGAAAAAGGCGTCAAACTCGTTGCCGTCTCGAAAACGCAGCCGCCCGAGCGCATTCTCGAGCTCTACGAAAAAGGCCATCGCCTCTTTGGGGAGAACCGGGTGCAGGAGCTGGTGCCCAAGTACGAGGCGCTGCCCAAAGACATCGAGTGGCACCTCATCGGTCACCTGCAGACCAACAAGGTCAAATACATTGCTCCGTTTGTGGCCCTGATCCATTCGGTGGACCGCTTCAAGCTGCTGCGCGAGATCGACAAGCAGGCCGCGAAAGTGGGCCGCACCATTGATTGCCTGTTGCAATTTCACATCGCCCGGGAAGAGACCAAGTTCGGCTTCCACGAAGCCGAAGCCATCGCCATGCTCGAGCGCGAGGAGTTCGGCGCCTTGCAGCACGTGCGCATCTGCGGTGTGATGGGCATGGCCACCTTCACCGACGACCGCGCGCAGGTGCGTCGCGAGTTCCGATCGCTCCGACAGATCTTCGAGCGCCTCAAAGCCGACTATTTCGCCGACCAGCCGCACTTCCGCGAGCTGTCCATGGGCATGTCGGGCGACTGGGACATTGCCGTGGAAGAAGGCAGCACCATGGTGCGCATCGGCAGCCTGCTCTTCGGGCCGAGGAGTTGATGTGCCCGAGCGGTTGGAATCTGCTTTACGGTTTGCAGGGCTGACGCAACGACACCGCGTGGGCGGCGTCGCAACAGCCAGTGCTGTGAGGTATTCACCATGCGATCCTGCTGCCCCTACCCTGCTGCCCGATCGAGATGGATGACGCGCACTGATGCCGGCGGGTCGGCCAGATAGCGCTGGATGATGCGATTGGTCTCGGGATTGGAGCGACGCGGACGCACCAGCTCGCGCAGGGCTTCGATGTCGTGGGGCAGCTCGTCGGCTTCCACGAAAGCGAAACCCACGTAGCGGCCGTCTTCGACGAGCACGATGGAATGCTCGCCGGCATGGCGCCCTCTGTCGAGGAGTACGAAATCGCGATCGAAGACAGTCTTCAACACCTCTTCGGCCGCGCGCACGCGGGCGTTGTAGCTTTCGGGCCCTTCCGCGCCGATGCAGGCGCCATGGCAGCGCTTGAGGTGATAGTCGAAGCAGGGGCCTTCCCCTTCATCGAGATGGGTGAGGCGGGCGCACAGCTCGAAGTCGCGCACCACCTGCTGCAGGCGTGCTTTGGCGCGGTACACCTTGGGGTATTCACTCAGGATGCGAAAGTCGGCGCGTGCTTCGCGGCAGGGCTGGTTGGTGAGTTTTTCCACGTCGAGGTGGAGATAGCCCTGCTCATCGCGCCATTGCACCAGCCCCCACGGGAAATGGCGCGACCGCTGGGAGCGATTGAGCCTGGGTCGCAGCCGCTTGATCTCGTCCGATTCGAGCAGCAGGGCGATGAGTTCATTGCCGGTGAGCTCATAGCTGATGTCGCGCACGTAGCGCTGCATGCGCCCGCCTTTCGCTTCCATGTTGGCGAAGTGCTGCACCACGCGCTTGCGGATGTTTTTGCTCTTGCCCACGTACACCACCTCGCCCGTCGCGTCGTGGAAGTAGTACACGCCGCAGGCTTCGGGCAGCGATTCTATCTTTTTGATGGAAAACCCCGGTGGCAACTTCGACTCGCGCAAGCCCAGGTTGATGAATTTTTTGGCGGCAGCCGAACCCCGCTGTCGCTCAAGAATCTGCTCAAACAGCAAGGCCGTGGCACGGGCATCGCCGAGGGCACGATGCCGGTTTTCGACCGGAATCCTCAGGTGGCGGATGAGGCTGTCGAGGCTGTAGGAAGGCAAGCCCGGGAAAGCCTGGCGCGCCAAACGCACCGTACACAACTGCTTGCGCGTGTAGGTATAGCCCAGCCGCCGGAACTCCTCGCGCACGAAACTGTAGTCGAACCGCACGTTGTGCGCCACGAAGATAGCCCCTTCGGTGCGCTCGACGATTTCGCGCGCCACCTCGTAGAAGCGGGGCGCGTCGGCCAACATGTCGTTGGTGATGCCCGTCAGCTCCGTGATACCGTACGGAATGGGCACTTCCGGGTTGATGAGCGTGCTCCACTCGTCGAGCACCCGCTCGCCGTCGTGGAGAACAATGGCGATTTCCGTAATCTTGTCGCGTGGTGCTTTCAGCCCCGTGGTCTCGATGTCGATGATGGCGTAGCGTCGTGGATTCATTCGGTGCGTGTTGGCTGAAGCTGCCGATTTTGCGGAAGCAAATGCAAAAATATGGTTTTCAGGGCAACAAAAAAGTGCAACCCTTTTCTTTTTCTGCTACTCGTGCTGGCACTGGCCTGCCAGTCTTCCGCGCCGCCCCGCTCGGCCACTTCCCCTCAGGGCCGCCTTTCGGCAAATGAAACCCGCGTGCGCCCCGGTGCCGAACGCCTTGAAGTGGTACTGCCCCTGCTGCGCGGCAAAAGAGTGGGCCTGGTGGTCAACCACACCTCGCTGGTCGGTCAGACCCATCTGGTGGACACGCTGCTGGCCAGTGGCATCAAAGTGGTGCGCATCTTCGCGCCCGAGCACGGCTTCCGCGGCACGGCCGACGCCGGCGAGCGCCTCACCGACAGTCGCGACCCCCGCACCGGCCTGCCCGTCATTTCGCTCTACGGCAAAAAGAAAAAGCCCGCACCGAAAGACCTGGCAGGCCTCGACCTCGTGGTGTACGACATCCAGGACGTGGGTGCCCGCTTTTACACCTACATCTCGACCATGAGCCTGGTGATGGAAGCCTGCGCCGAACAGGGCGTGCCTTTCCTCGTGCTGGACCGCCCCGACCCCAACGGCCACTACGTCGATGGCCCCGTGCTCGACACGGCCTTTCGCTCGTTTGTGGGCATGCACCCTGTGCCCGTAGTCTATGGCATGACGCCCGGCGAGTATGCGCGCATGGTCAACGGCGAGGGCTGGCTGAAAGGCGGCATCCACTGCGCGCTCGATGTGGTGCCCTGCGCGGGCTACACCCACGACACGCCCTATACCCTGCCGGTGCGGCCCAGCCCCAACCTGCCCAACATGCGGGCCGTGTATCTCTACCCTTCGCTGTGCTTCTTCGAGCCCACGGTGGTCAGCGTGGGCCGCGGCACCGACAAGCAGTTCCAGGTGATCGGCGCGCCCGAAGCGCCCATTGGCGATTACGAATTCAGGCCGATGCCCATGCCGGGCGCGCGCCATCCCAAGCACGAGGGCAAGCGCTGCCGCGGCTTCGACCTCACCACCCTCGCTCCCGAAGCCATACGCAACCAGCGACAGCTCGACCTCAGCTGGCTCATTCGCTTCTACCAGGCATGGCCCGACAAATCGTCCTTTTTCCTTTCGGAAAAAACGTTCGACCGCCTGGCCGGCACCGACCAGTTGCGCCGACAACTGGCCGCGGGCATGAGTGAAGAAGAAATCCGGCAAAGCTGGCAGCAGGACCTGCAGCGCTTTCGCCTGATGCGCAGGAAGTACCTGCTGTACGACTGAACATCCCAAAAACGACAAAAGCGCCAGCCGAACTCTCGACTGACGCTTGACACTGTGGGCGGTGTAGGATTCGAACCTACGACCCCCTGCTTGTAAGGCAGGTGCTCTAAACCAACTGAGCTAACCGCCCGATTCTCTTTCATTCGTGCCCTTTCTTTCAAAGGCGACGCAAATATATGGGCACTTTCATTAGTTGCAAACCTCTCGGCACAAAAAAAGTTATCGACTCAGACCAACAATTTGATTTTCAGCCACCTTGTTGGATGAAAAAATTTTGCAGCAACATTGCGCCCGACACAGCGGCCTGTAACCGTTTCAGGATGCTGCCCAAGGGAAGCTAAATTTGCCTGCAACAAACACTCATCCCCATCATGGCCACCATTCTCCGCCGCATACTGATTGCGCTTCTTTTCGGTTTTCTGTTGCTGGTGCTCCTTTCGGTCGTCATTGCCAGCCAGTTCAGAGAAGCCTTGGGCCGACAGGCGCTGGGCCTGCTACAAGATCAACTGCGCACCGAGCTGCGCGTCGGCCGGATTGACCTGGCGATCCTCGAGACCTTTCCCAGTGCGGCCATTGTGCTGGAAGACGTGGTGCTGAAGGATCGGTTCGGTAAAGACCTGTTGCGCGCCGAGAAGCTGGCGTTGAAGTTCAGGCCCTTCAGCCTTTTCACTGACCACATCCGGGTCCACACGCTGCTGGTGCGCAACGGCGAGCTCATCCTGCGCACCGACGCCCGCGGGCGCGCCAATTACGACATCCTCAAGCGCAGCGACGATGAGTCTGCGGCGCAAAGCGGCAACCTGGGTTTGTCCCTCCGCGACGCCCAATTGGTCAACCTGGATCTGGTGTACAGCGACGCCCGCCAGAAACTCGAATGGTCGGGCTTGTTGGCCGACGTCCTGCTCTCGGGCGACTTCTCGCAGGACGAAGTGACGCTCAACTCGGTGGGGCAAGTTTTTTCGCGCCATCTGCGCGTGGACACCATCACCTATCTCGACCACACGCGCCTGGGCTGGGACGCCGACCTGTTGCTCGACCTCGAGGGGGGCGCCTACCGCTTCCGCAAAATGCACCTGGCCGTGGAAGACAGCCCCTTCGAGCTGCGCGGACAGATCCTTTCAGAAAAGCAGGGCACGAGCTATGACCTCAAGCTGACGAGCGAAGAAGCCGACCTGCGCTCCGTGAGTCGGCTGCTGCCGCGCGAATGGAAAGAACAACTGGGCTATTTCGAAAGCCGGGGCGAGCTGCGCGTGCAAGCAACGATCCTGGGCACCATGGCCGGCGGGCAATACCCTGCCGTCGATTTCGAGCTGGCCCTGGACGAAGGCACTATCGAGAGTCCGCGCCTGGGCTATCCGCTCAAAGGGGTACGCATGCGCGCCACCTTCACCAATGGCCGCGGGCGCAGCATGGCCACCTCGCGCCTCGAAATCAACCCGCTGAGCGGATACTTCAACCGCCAGCGTTTCGACATGAGGCTGCGCGTGCACGACCTCGACGATCCGCATATCGACTTTTCGCTCGACGGCATCATCCCCGTGGCAGCCGTCTATCGGCTGCTCGATGCCAATGCCATCCAGCAAGGCAAAGGCAATATCGAAATCAGAGACCTCCACATCGAAGGGCGCTATGCCGACATGTTGCGCCCCGAGCGCATGCCCCGCGTCAAGGCGTCGGGCACCCTTGCCCTCGACGATGCCGGCCTGCGCATCAACGGCGAAGCGCTGGAAGTAGATCACGGCATGCTGACGCTGCAGGAAGATCGCCTGCACATCGCCGACTTCAAAGCCGAAGGTGCCGGCAGCGAATGGACCATGGAAGGATGGTTCGACCACCTCATTCCCGTCTTGCTCAGCGACACCACCGCGCGCGACCTGAGGCTGAACTTCGAGGTCACCCTCCACGCGCCGCGCCTCGACCTGGACCGCGTCCTGCACTGGTTCGAGATGCCGGTCAAGGAAGGCGAAGTGCGGCAGGTGGTGTTCGACTCACTGCAGGAAGACCACATCCGCCAGCGGGTGCGCCTGACCAGCCTGCTTGAGGGCACCTTCGAAACGCGCATCGACGCCTTCAACTACCGCCTCGTCGAACTTGACAGCTTTGCCGGCAAGCTATCCGTCCGTGCGGGCGCCATGCAACTGGCCGGCGCCGCCCTGGGCATGGGTGGCCGCTGGCAACTCGACGGTCAGGCCGACCTGGGGCGCCGGCCCGCCGTGCACGCACGCCTGCAGGCACAACACATAGACGCACACGAGCTGTTTCGCCAAGGCGAAAACTTCGGCCAGAGCGTGCTGCGCAGCGAGCATCTCGAGGGCACCCTCAACACCAAAACCATCGTCGAAGCGCATTGGGACGAGCAAGGCAATTTCCTCTACGACCAGCTCGAGGTGACCGGCGGCATCGGCATTCGCGACGGCCACCTCAACAACTTCGAGATGCTGGAAGCTTTTGCCGACTACGTCCGCATCGAAGACCTCAAGCGCCTCTCCATTGCCGACATGGAAGCCTGGTTCGACATCCGCGACGAAACGGTCTTTCTGCCCACCACCTTCGTGCGCAGCAGCGTGGTCAACCTGCTCATCACCGGCGAGCACACCTTTGAAAACGAAATCCAATACTACCTCAAGCTGAATGCCGCCCAGGCCGCCCTGCGCCAGCTCAGGCGCCGCCAGGGCGAGCCCGAACCGCTGCCCGACAAACGTCGCGGCTGGTTCAACCTGCACTACCACATCTTCGGCACCGTGGACGACTTCGACTACGAGCTCGACCGCCCCGCCGTGGAGGCCGCCTTGCGCCGCGGCGAACATTACCGACAGGCCATCCAGGAAACGCTCAGACGGGAATTTGGCGACAGCCGGGTCCTGTTTTGAGGGTTGAGGTCTGCGCGAGGCTTTTCATACTTTTGACTCAGGCAAATCTTCCCGGCGCATGCTGCAGACGGTATCCGGATGCGCTGCCGGGCTTGTTCGTGATGTCAACCTTCGAAACGATGCTGCGCACACATTTGCTCTTGTTATTCGTCTGTCTCCGCCTTTCGGCAAATGCTTTCCAGACCCAGGCCGACTGGCAATGGCTCGACACGACCGTCACGCGCGCCCTGGACACCTTCGGCACCACAGGGCTGGCCATCGCCGTGGTGCAAGACGGCCAGGTCGTCTTTGCAAAGGGGTACGGCCGGGCCGATGCGGAAGCAGGCATTCCTCTGACCACCCGCCACCTGTTCAACATCGCCTCGTGCAGCAAGGCCTTCACTGCGGCGGCCGTGGCGCTGCTGGTCGAGGAAGGCAAGTTGAGCTGGGACGACAAGGTGACGGACTGGCTGCCCGAGTTTCGCCTCAGCGACGACTGGATCACGCGCCAGCTCGAAGTGCGCGACCTGCTGTGCCATCGTTCGGGCCTGGCCACCTTCATGGGCGACCTTTTGTGGTACCACTCCCGCTACACCGATGAGGAAGTGATGCGTCGCATGCGCTACCTGCCCATCGAGCGCGACTTCCGCAGCGAGTACGGTTATCAGAACAACATGTACATGGTGGCGGGCCTCATCATCGAGCGGGCCTCGGGCATGGACTGGGAGCGGTTCGTTCGCGAGCGCCTGCTTCTGCCACTCGACATGACGCATACGCGCACTTCCAACGATTCGCTCAAGGGCTACGATCCGCTGGCATGGCCGCACATCGGCGGCAGGCGCATCGAACCGCACGACTTCAACGCCACCAAGCCCGCCGCATCGCTCTTCGCCAGCGTGGACGACCTGACGCACTGGGTGCAGATGTGGCTCGATGAGGGCCGGTATGCCGGCAGGTCCATTTTGCCGCAAGGCAGCCTGCAAGCACTCACCAGCCCGCAGACCATCATGCGCGTCAATGGCTTCGAGCGCGCCCTGGGTACCCACTTCAAGGCCTACGCCCTGGGCTGGCGCCTGTTCGACTACGGCGGCAAGATGGTGGTGGAGCATGACGGCGGCATGCCGGGCTACATCAGCAAGATAACTCTCGTGCCCGAGGCCAACCTCGGCATCATCATCCTCAACAACGGCATGGATTTCTTCATCAACTCGGCCCTGCGCTACCAGATCCTTCAACGCGCTCTCGGCACTGCCGACACGCGTGACTTCATCGCCCAATATGCCCGCTTCCGCAAAAACTACCTCCAGCGCAAGGCCGAACAGGAAGCCCGCCGGTTGGCCGCACGCGTCGAGGGCACCCGGCCTTCGCTGCCGCCCGATGCCTGGACGGGCGTGTACGAAGACCGCTGGTACGGAAAGGCCATCGTCAGTCAGAAAAAGGACGGATCGCTGCTGCTGACCTTCGAGCCGGCAGCCGAAGTATTTACCGGGCCGCTGACCCACTGGCATTACGACACGTGGCGGGTGGACTTCCGCGACCCATTCCTCACCTTCGGGCTGGTCAAATTCGAAATGGACGCCTACGGCCAACCCACCGGCTTCACCATCGACCTGCCCAGCGACGACTTCCACTTCGACAAGCTGCATTTCCGGAAGGTGGATGGAGAGTGAAGCGTGAAGAGAGAGGAGTGAGTAGTGAAGGGCCTTCGACCAAAAAGCAAATGCATCTCTGCGCGCGCTTGCACAGAGATGCATCGAGGGCCGGCCATAAAGAAAAGGGCGAATCAGCCGAGCGAGGCCACGTGCTTCATCAGCTTGCTCTTCAGGTTGGCAGCCTTGTTCTTGTGCCAGATGTTGCGCTTGGCCAGGCGGTCGATCTTGCTGACCACCTTGGGCAGAAACTTCTCGGCTTCTTCCTTGTCGGTGATCGAGCGCAACGTCTTGATCATGGTACGCGTCGACTTTTTGTAATAACGGTTGTGCAGCCGACGCTTTTGAATCTGGCGGATACGCTTCTTTGCTGACTTGTGATTTGCCATATCGGTTCAGAAAATTGTTTGGTTCGAAACGCAGGGAAAGCCCCCTTTTTCAACTGGACGGCAAAGATAGACTTTTTCAGAAAACCCGACCCCGCCTCCGTGTTTTTTTTGGCGAAAGCCGAGGCATGGGGCAGAGATCGCCGGGAGGGGCGAAAATTCGCGTGATTGGAGACACTTTCAGGCATAATTTTGTTTGATATTTGCGCGAATCTGGAAAAACCCGGTCCACCAACCAACAGAAGTCCAGCCATGACTGACTTTTCGTTCGTCTTCAACGCACACCCCAACTACATCGCCTCGCTCTACGAGCAATACCAGCGCGATCCCGAATCGGTCGAAGAGAGCTGGCGCCTGTTTTTCCGCGGCTTCGACTTTGCGCTTGCGCAAAACGGAGCCCCCAGCGGCGATGCCACCGCCTCGAAAGAGCAGATCGACAAGGAGCTGCGCGTGTACGCCATCATCGTGGCCTACCGCAACCGCGGCCATCTGCGCTCGCAGACCAACCCCATCCGGGCGCGCCGCGACCGCCGGCCCAACCTCGATCTGGCCGACTTCAACCTCACCGAGGCCGATCTGGAGCGCCACTTCGTGGCCGGGCGCGAGATCGGGCTCGAAAACGCCACGCTGCGCCGGATCATCGAGCACCTCGAGAAGGTGTATTGCGGCCACATCGGCTTCGAGTTCATGCACATCCGCGAGCGGGTCAAGCGGCGCTGGCTGCGCGAGCGCATCGAGCGCATCATGCCCGAGAAGAGCTTCGGGCTGAGCATAGACGAAAAGCGCCGCATCCTCGAGAAGCTCAACGGCGCCGTCGTCTTCGAGAAGTTTCTCAACACCAAGTACGTGGGCCAGAAGCGCTTCTCGCTCGAAGGCGGCGAAAGCACCATCCCCGCCCTCGACTTCATCATCAACAAGGGCGCAGCGCTGGGTGTGGAAGAGTTCGTGATGGGCATGGCCCACCGCGGCCGCCTCAACGTGCTGGCCAATATCCTGGGCAAGACCTACGAGCAGATCTTCAACGAGTTCGAGGACTTCGTCATTCCCGACCAGAGCTTCGGCGACGGCGACGTGAAGTATCACATGGGCTATTCGTCGCAAGTAGAGACGCCTTCCGGCAAAAAGGTCCACCTGAAGCTGGCGCCCAACCCCTCGCACCTCGAGAGTGTGGATCCGGTGGTGGAAGGCTTCACGCGCGCCAAGGGCGACCTGCTCTACGACAACGACTACGACCGCATCATGCCCATCCTCATCCATGGCGATGCCGCCATCGCCGGCCAGGGTGTGGTGTACGAGACGGTGCAGATGAGCCAGCTGCAGGGCTACTACACGGGCGGCACCGTGCACTTCGTCATCAACAACCAGGTGGGCTTCACCACCGACTTCTACGACGCCCGCTCTTCGACCTACTGCACCGACGTGGCCAAGGTCGTGGATGCGCCGGTGTTCCACGTCAACGGCGACGATCCCGAGGCCGTGGTGTTCGTGGCCCAGCTCGCCGCCGAATACCGCCAGACGTTCCACACCGACGTGTTCATCGACATGGTGTGCTACCGCCGCCACGGCCACAACGAAGGCGACGACCCGCAGTTCACCCAGCCCGAGATGTACCAGATCATCAAGAAGCATCCCGATGTGCGCACCCTCTACGTCGAGATGCTGACCGAACGCGGCGATATCGAAAAACAGTTGGCCGAAGAGCTGGAAGACAAGTTCTGGAAAGAGTTGCAGGCGCGCCTCGACGAAGTCAAGGAAAAGCCACTGCCCTACGAGTACCAGCCCCCCGAAGAGGCCTGGCGCAAGCTGAAGAAACGCACCACCGCCGAAGACTTCGAGCAGTCTCCCGTCACAGGCGTGCCGGAAGACCAGGTCAGGCTGGTCATCGAACACCTGCTCACGCTGCCCGACTGGCTCAACCCCGTGAGCAAGGTCAAGCGCCTGCTCAAACACACGCGCAAGCTCTGGGACGAAGGCAAGCTCGACTGGGCCATGGCCGAGCTGCTGGCCTACGGCACCATTCTGCTGCAAGGCCAGAACGTGCGCATGAGCGGCCAGGACGTGCGCCGCGGCACTTTCTCGCATCGCCATGCCGTGTTTTACGATAACGGCACCGAGGCCATCTACAACCGCCTCGAAGGCATGCAGGAAGGCCAGGGCAAGTTTTACATTTTCAACTCGCTGCTCTCGGAGTTCGGCGTGCTGGGCTTCGAGTACGGCTATTCACTGGCCACGCCCGACACGCTCGTCATCTGGGAAGCGCAGTTCGGCGACTTTGCCAACGGCGCCCAGGTCATCTTCGACCAGTACATCAGCTCGGCCGAGAGCAAGTGGCAACGCCAGAGCGGCCTGGTGATGCTGCTGCCGCACGGCTACGAAGGGCAGGGCCCCGAGCACTCGAGCGCCCGCCTCGAGCGCTACCTGCAGGCCAGTGCCGAGTACAACATCACGGTGGCCAACTGCACCACGCCGGCCAA
The DNA here is from genome assembly GCA_015490175.1 of Saprospiraceae bacterium. Classification (GTDB taxonomy): domain Bacteria; phylum Bacteroidota; class Bacteroidia; order Chitinophagales; family Saprospiraceae; genus WFYJ01. Next base: position 24,868 of record WFYJ01000267.1, read on the forward strand.
CTTCTTCCATCTGCTGCGCCGCCAACTGGCACGCCCCTTCCGCAAGCCGCTCGTCGTGATGACGCCCAAGTCGCTGCTGCGCCACCCCCGCGTGATATCGTCCATCGATGAGTTTACGGGCGAGACGCGCTTCCGCGAACTGATTGACGACCCGGCCGTCACCACCAGGGCTGCCGCCAAAAAGGTGAAGACGCTGTTGTTGTGCAGCGGCAAGATCTATTACGAGTTGCTGGCAAAAAAAGAAGCCGACCAGCGCGACGACGTGGCCATCGTGCGCCTCGAACAGCTCTACCCGCTGCCCGAAAAGCAGTTGGACGAGCTGTTTGCCAAATACAAAGGTGCTGCCATCCGCTGGGTACAGGAAGAACCGGCCAACATGGGTGCCTGGCAGTACGTGCTGTCGTGGTATTGCGGTCGGGTGCCGATGCAACTGGTGTCGCGCAAGCCCAGCGCCTCGCCCGCCACGGGCTTCAAGAAAAAGCACGACCAGGAGCAGCAGGCCATCATCGAGAAGGCTTTTGCCTGAAGGCTACAGGACTGACATGACTCAGGCCCGGGTCGCCATTTGCCTTTCGGCAAATGGCGATTTTCATTTGGCCTCGCCGGTGCCGCGATCGAACAGGGCGATCGCCAGCCCCACGGCCAGTCCGATGAAAGCCTGATGCACGACGAAGTTGCGATCGAAACCGCCATCCTGGCTGTACTCGACGAACAGGCGGATGAGCAGGTAAAGCAAGGCGATGAACAGCACGCGCAGCACGAGCGACTTGGTCATAGCGGCAAAAATTTGTGGCAGGCCCGCCCGCCGCCATGGCAGGCGCCGCCGCCAATCCAGGCGACAATTGCGATCTTGCGGCCAAAATACCGCACGATGCGTCTTTTGCACAAACTCATCCTTATCGGCCTGTCGCTGGCGCTGGGCGTAGTGCTGCACCTCCGCGAAGGCCTGAATGCCGCCTGGTACCTCTACGCGGCAGCGCTCCTGCTCGTGCTGGGCCATTTGCTCCTGGGCAACGTGGGGCAGGCGTGGAGCGCCCTGCAGCAAGGCGACCAGGAGCGCGCCCGCAAGCTGCTCGACGAGGTCTGGCAGCCCGACTGGCTGTTGCCCGCCCACCGCGGCCGCTACTATCTGACTGCAGCCCTTTTGGCCCTACACCAGAAAGACCTCAACGAAGGGCAGCGCCTGCTGCAACGCGCCCTCGAGATCGAGGCCCTGCCCCGGCTCGACCGGGCCGTGGCCTTGCTCAACCTGGCACATATCTACATGGTGCAGGGTCGGCACGAGGAGGCCGCACGCCTGCTCGACGAAGCCGAGCGCCATGCCGGCAAAAACGGCCCCGTGCTGCACCAGGTACGCAAGGCACGAGCCCTGCTTTCGCAAAACGCCTGAGCCCGCAGGCGTGCAATTGCGTACCTTTGCGCCGGATTTTTCAGACCAAACCCCGAACTATGTTTTCGATCAATATCTATCTGCGCTTTGCACTGATGGTCCTGCTCATCGGTGGCGGCATTGCCCTTTCGGTGTTCTACGGATTCTGGTATGGCTTCCCCTTCTGGCTGGTCGGTCTGTTTTTGCTGATCGGATACGTGGCCCTGGGCACCGTCCAGTCGGCAGCACAGATCATGCAGACGGGCGACGTGGACGCTGCCGAGCGCCGGCTGAAGCTGACGCTGACGCCCCGGCTGCTCTACGTCACCAACCGCGCCTACTACTACATGCTCAAAGGCACCATTGCCATGCAACGCAAACAGGTCGATGAGGCCGAAGCGTGGTTCCGCAAGGCGCGCGAACTGGAGCTGCCTACCGACAACGAAAAGGCCATGATCCTCCTGCAACTGGCCGGCGTAGCGGCTAAACGGCACAAGTGGAACCAGGCGCGCATCTATTTGCGCGACATCAAGAAACTGAAAGTGACTGAAGAGGAGCTCAAACGCCAGATCAAGGAGTTCGAAAAGGCACTGGCCAGTTCCGGCCAGCTCAAGGCAGCCACCCGCGCCGGCATGGCCCACCGCGGAGGCATGCGCCAGCCCGGCGGCAAACGCCGGCGCCCGCGCATGAAGTGACCTTTGCCAAGCCATACGTACCAATGATGTCCAACACATGGCCTGACGCCCATTCGGCTCTGGTCAGATTTTCGAATACTGGCCGGATTGTGTAAACTTGCCGAAGCACATGCGTCACATGCAGGTGACCTTATTCCATCATCATCAAAAAACCGAACTATGGCTTACAAGCTGATTGACATCATGGGTATTGGTGAGGTCTATGCCAAGACCCTCGAAGAAAAAGCCGGACTGAAGACCACCGACGACCTGCTCGAAGCAGCCGCCACGCGCCAGGGCCGCAAAGCACTGGCCGAAAAAACGGGCATTGACGAGAGCCGCATCCTGCGTTGGGTCAACATGGCAGACCTGTTCCGCATCAAGGGCGTGTCGGAAAAATTCTCCAACCTGCTCGAATATGCCGGTGTGGATACCGTCAAGGAATTGCGCAACCGCAATGCCGAAAACCTGTACCACAAGATGCGCGAGGTGAACGCCGAGCGCAAGGTCGTGGCTCGCACACCCACGCTCAAGGAGGTGCAGAGCTGGATCGAGCAGGCCAAGCAGATGGAACCCAAAGTGACGTACTGACACAGGCAATCGTACGCTTCGCGCAAAAAGGAACGCCTCGTCTTCTGCAGAGAAGACGGGGCGTTTTGCTTTGTAGCCTGGCCCGAAGCCTTTGCTCACCTGGCGGGATACAGCACGATGCGTTCCGCCGCCACCGATTCCACCTTTTCGCGACTGAAAAACAGGGGAAAGAAGCCGTCCGCGGCCCACAGCCCGAACAGGTCGCGGTAGTGTTTCGAGTCCGGATCGCCCGACTGTCCCGGCGCATTCGACGCCAGGCAGCGATCCCAGTCGCCCGTATCCACGATGATGCGGAAGGTGGCGCCGTGCGTCTGCCGCAGGCTGCTGCCCGTATTGTTGAGTGTGAAGGCGTTGCCGCAGAGAAGGATGAGGCAAGGTCGTCTCATGGCGCGGAAAGGTTGGTCCGGCCACAAGTTGTCCAAATTTTTGCGCAAGCGAAAATCAATGACGCAGGAAGATGAGCTCGCCATCGGCTGCCACGCGCGCCACTACCGAGGGCTCGGCCGGCTCGGTATCCCACTGGCGATAGCGCACCACGTAGTCCATCTGTTCGATCACCTCGGAACTCACTTCGCCAAAGTGCGCGGGGAAGGGCGCACCGCTGACGTTGGCCGAAGTGGATACGACGGGCTTGCCAAGGCGGCGCACCAGCTCGCGACAGAAGTCGTCTTGCGGGATGCGGATACCGATGCTGCCGTCGGGCGCCACGAGGTTTTCGGGCAGGTTGCGGGCGCCTTCGTAAATGATGGTCAGCGGCCGCTGGTGGTAGGCCAGCAGCGTCTCGATGCGCGGATGGACATAGCCCACGTACTGACGGATCATCTCGACCGAATCGGCCAGCAGCAGGAAGGGCTTGTCGGGGCGGCGCCGCTTGATGGCATACACGCGCTCGATAGCCTCGGCCCGGGTGGCGTCGCAGCCGATGCCCCAGATGGTATCGGTCGGGTACAAAATGACGCCGCCGGCTTGCAATACGCGGGCAGCCGTATCCAGGTCGGTTGCCCGAATCTGATCAATTTTTTCGGGAGTAAGCGTGTGCATAGGCGCTGGGGTTTGGAGGCATCAACGCTTTGCTTGCGCAAAAGATTACGCCCCCATCGAGGAAACGGCATATGCCCGGCGCCTCCATGGGGCTATATGGATGCCGGTTGCGGGCAAAGATGCAGCAAACGATCGGATCGCAGCCGTTCTGCCACCGAATGGAATGCCTCTGTTTTGTCCCGTTTCCATCCGAAGAAGCAACCATATCCTTGCCAATGGGCGACCTTTGTCCATACACGAATTGTTTCTGAAAAGCGAAAATTCGCATATTGCAAGCACGCTCCATGCGTTATGAGAAAACAGCACCAGCTACATGAACAGGCAGGACACATCATTTTCCGGCAGGCGGAATGAGCAAACAGGTGTAGCCGGCTTCTTTTTTTCCGGCTTTCGCCAAAAAAAGTGGCGTGGGGCAGGCGGTATTTGCCGAAAGGCCATGCTGGTGGTTGCCGGCGTGCTGTGGGTATGGGCGTTGCAGGCGGCCCACATCATCGGGGGTGAGATCACCTATACTTGCCTGGGCAACGACACCTACCGCTTCACCATGAAGATCTACCGCGACTGTGCGGGCGGCGGCGCCCAGTTCGACTCGGCCCCCAACAGCAATTCACTGCCCGGCACCGTCACGGTCTTCCACGGCACCAACATCTACACCATCATCACGCTGCAGGCGCCGGTGGTGACCAGCATCCAGCCCGAGATCAGCAATCCCTGCCTCGTGGTGCCGCCCGGCATCTGCGTCGAAGAGGGCGTGTACACCTTCACGCTGACGCTGCCCAAGAGCAACCAGAGCTACACGGTCTCGTACCAGCGCTGCTGCCGCAACAACACCATCACCAACATCGTTGACCCGGGCAACGTGGGTGCCACCTACACCATCGAGCTGACGCCCGAAGCCCAACAGGTGTGCAACAGCAGCCCGAGCTTCAACGACTTTCCGCCCATCGTCATCTGCGCCGGCGAAGATATCGACTTCGACTTTTCGGCCACCGACCCCGATGGCGACCAGTTGGTGTACGAGTTCTGCGCGCCGTTCAAAGGGGGCGGCCCCAACACCGGCCAGCCCACCATCCCTACCGGCGTGGCGCCCGACCCCGACCTGCCTCCGCCATACATTCCCGTCAACTTCATTTCGCCGCCATACAGCCCGCTCAACCCCATGGGGGGCGATCCGCAGGTGACCATTGACCCGAACACGGGCCTGATCACGGGCGTGCCCACCACGCTGGGCCAGTTTGTGGTGGGCGTTTGCGTGTCGGAGTATCGCAACGGAGAATTGCTGAGCGTGCTGCGCCGCGATTTCCAGTTCAATGTGACGACCTGCGACCCCACCGTCGTGGCCGACATTGCCGAAGACACTACAGTGATGAAGCAGGGGCGCACCTTCAACGTGGTGAACGCCTGCGGCGCCAGCCAGATCACAATCGACAACGAGAGCTATCAGCAGCAGTACATCGAGAACGCCTACTGGGAGTTTTTCATTGATGGCGCCTGGCAAACCATCAACCAGTGGGATGCCACGGTCACTCTGCCCGGCATCGGCTCCTACGACGGCCAGCTCATCCTCAACCCCAACACCGACTGCGGCGACACGGCCTACGTCCAGATCAACGTCTTCCCATCCATCGAAGCGGACTTCGACTACGATTACGATACCTGCCAAGCCGGGCCGGTGCAGTTTACCGACCTGTCCAGTTCGGGTGCGGGTCCGGGCTCGATCGTGCAATGGCAGTGGCAGTTCGGCGATGGGGGCGGTTCGACGGCCCGGCACCCTTCCTACACCTATTCCGAGCCGGGCTACCACGACGTCAGCCTCACCGTGACCGACACCAACAGCTGTAGCGCCACGAGCACGCGGACCATTTCCTACTTCCCCGTGCCCAAGACGCTGATCGTGTCGCCCACCACGTTCAACGGCTGTCAGCCTGCCGAAATCTTTTTCGACAACCTTTCCAGCCCGATCAACGAGGAGTACGACATCTGGTGGGAGTTTGGCGACGGCGGCACGAGCACCGAGATCAGCCCTGTCTACGTCTATCAGGATACCGGCCTGTTCACCATCTCGCTTTCGGTGGTGTCGCCGCTGGGCTGCGAGACCGACACGGTGTTTTACGACTGGATCCGCGTGCGGCCCTCGCCCACGGCAGGCTTCACCTACGATCCACCCGTTGTGTCGCGCTTCGAGCCTACGGTCACCTTCACGGATCAGTCGCGCGATGCGGTCAAGTGGCAGTGGTTCTTCCCCGACGGCACGGTAGCGGCCCTGCCCAATGTAGTGCACACCTTCCCCGACACGGGCATGCAAGAGGTGGTGCAGGTAGTCACGCACCTGAGCGGATGCACCGATACGGCGCGGGCATTCATCGACGTCATTCCCGACATCCGCTACTTCCTGCCCAATGCCTTTTCGCCCAATTACGACGGCATCAACGACTTTTTCCGGGGTGCGGGCGTGCTCGATGGCGTGCAGGACTTCCACCTGACCATCTGGAACCGCTGGGGCGAGCTGATCTTCGAGACCACCGATCCGACCGAAAGCTGGAACGGCCGCAAGCAGAATACGGGTGCCGAAGCGCCGCCCGGCATCTACGTGGTGGTGGCCTCCATGCGCAGCCCGCGCGGCGAACAGCTCGAATTTCGCGGGTTCGTCACCCTGGTCCGGTAGGCCGGCACTGCCCTATCGCACCAGCCATTCGGCACGCGCACTACCCAGGCGCAACCAGTGGTCGGCCAGCACAAGCGCCGTCATCGCTTCGACGATGGGCACGGCCCGAGGCACCACGCAGGGGTCGTGGCGGCCCTTTCCTTCCACGGTGGTGGGGCGCCCCTGCCGATCCACCGACTCCTGGGCGGGCACGATGGTCGCCACGGGCTTGAAGGCCGCGCGGAAGTAAATGGGCATGCCATTGCTGATGCCGCCCTGGATGCCGCCCGAGTGGTTGGTGCGCGTGCGGATGCGGCCTTCGTCGTCGGTATGGAAGGCGTCGTTGTGCTGCGAGCCGCGCATGCACACCCCATCGAAGCCCGACCCGTATTCGAAGCCCTTGCAGGCATTGATACTGAGGATGGCCTTGCCCAGGTCGGCGTGCAAGCGGTCGAAGACGGGCTCGCCCAGGCCTGCCGGCACGCCCGTGGCCACGCAGCTCACCACGCCGCCCACCGTGTCGCCGGCCTTGCGCACCTCGCGGATCAGCGCTTCCATGCGCGCGGCCGTGTCGGCATCGGGGCAGCGTACGGGATTGGATTCAGTGCGCGCCAGATCGAGCTGGTGCCACTCGGCATCCAGCCGGATGTCGCCCACCTGGCTCACCCAGGCCTGCACCTCGACGCCGAGGGTGCGCAACAGCATTTTGGCGAAAGCCCCGGCGGCCACGCGGGCTGCCGTCTCGCGCGCCGACGAGCGCCCTCCGCCGCGATAGTCGCGCCGGCCGTAGCGCGCCTCCCAACTGAAGTCCGCGTGCGAGGGTCGGTACTTGTCAGCGATATGGCTGTAGTCGCGCGAGCGGGCGTCGCGGTTGCGGATGAGGATGGCGATGGGCATGCCCGTGGTGCGCCCCTCGAATACGCCCGACAGGATTTCGGCCTCGTCGGCCTCCTTGCGCTGGGTGACGATGGCCGACTGCCCGGGGCGGCGGCGGGCCAGGTCGCGCCGCAACAGCGCTTCATCCACCTCGATGCCTGCCGGACAGCCATCGATGACCACACCAATGGCCGGGCCATGGCTTTCGCCAAAAGTCGTAATGCGAAACAGCGTACCGAAAGTGTTGCCTGCCATTTTGCGAAAGCGTGAAAAAGTAAAGTTCAGGGTTTAGAGTTCAGAGTTTAAAGTTTAAAGTTTTTATCATTGATTATCAGTTTCTTGTCAAATCATCGGTTCCTCGGTTCTTCGCTTTCTCACTCATTGAAACCGCAGCCTTCGGCCGCAGATTCACGCAGTTTGTGCGCAGTTTTTGACCTGTTGTTGAGGGTTGAGCGTGTAGGGTTGAGGGTTTACAACTCTGTGAAAATCAGTGCGTGCTCAGTGAGCTCTGTGTAACTGAATGATCTTTCGGATTTTTTTTCAGCAGGCTCAATCCTCGGTTCTTCGGTTCCTCAAAACCTCATCCAGACAGACTTTTTGCCGCAAATCCGCATCCCGGTTTCACGACAGGAAGTTGCCAATGCGAATGATTTCTGCAAATACGCCGGCTGCGGTCACTTCGGCACCTGCACCGGGGCCGCGCACCACGAGCGGCCGTTCGCTGTAGCGTTCGGTCGTAAAGACAATCATGTTGTCGCTGCCGCTGAGGTTGTAAAAGGGATGCTCGGGACCTACGCGGAGCAACCGGATAGTCGCTTGTCCGTTTTCCAGTACGGCTGCAAACCGCAACACCTTGCCTTCCTCTTCGGCCTCCTGTCGCAGTTGGTCGAAATGCGCATCCGCTGCTTCGAGTGCCTGGAAAAACTCGTCCACAGTGGCAGCGTTGCGCACTTCTTCCGGCAGGATGTATTCTATTTCCACGTCTTTTTGTTCGAGCGGCAAGCCCGTTTCGCGTGCCAGGATGATGATTTTGCGGCGCACGTCAATGCCGTTGAGGTCGGTACGCGGATCGGGTTCGGTATAGCCGCGCTTGCGCGCTTCCCTTACGATTTCGCTGAAACGGGTGCCTTTTTTGAAGTTGTTGAAGATGAAGGAGAGCGAACCGGAAAGAATGCCTTCGATTTTGAGTATGCGGTCGCCGCTCTGGATCAGGTCGGTCAGCGTGGAGATGACGGGCAGGCCGGCACCCACGTTGGTCTCGTACATGAAGGGCACGCCTCTCTTGGCAGCAATCTGTTTGAGTCGTTGGTATTGCAGGTAGGAAGAGGAGGTGGCAATCTTGTTGGGCGTGGAGATGGAGATGCTGGCGTCCAGAATACTTTCGTAAAACGATGCCACCTTTTCCGAGGCAGTGTTGTCCACGAAGATGGAATTCGACAGGTTGAGCGCTTTCATTTGCGCCACGAAGCGCGCCATGCTCATGGGCTCGCCTTCGGCATTGAGCCTTTCTTTCCATTCGTGCGGTGCGATGCCTTCCGGATCGAAGAGCATCTTTTTGCTGTTGGCCAATCCCGTGATCTTGATTTCCAGGCCGCTCTTTTCGCGCAGCCAGTCGGCTTGTTGCTGTATTTGTCTGAGCAGCGTGCTGCCGATCAGGCCGACACCTACGAGGAAGAGGTGGAGCTCCTTGGTGTCGCTGAGGAAGAAGGCCTCGTGCAGGGCGTTGAGCGCCTTGCTTTCGTCTTCGCGGTTGATGACGACCGAGATGTTCAGCTCGGACGAGCCCTGGGCGATGGCCACGGCATTGATGCCGTTTTTGCCCAGGGCCTGGAAAAGCCTGCCGGCAATGCCGGGGCGATAGCGCATGTTTTCGCCGATGATGGCGACCACGGCCAGGTTTTCTTCGAGGCGCACACCTTCGATGGCGCCTTTTTCCAACTCGAATGCGAACGCTTTCTCTACGCGGCGCTTCGCCTTTTTGGCGTCGGAGGGCTGCACGGCAAAGCTGATGGATTGCTCGGAAGAACCCTGCGTGATGAGGATGACGTTGATGCCTGCCTGGGCCAAGGCGCCGAACAGGCGGGCGGCCGTGCCCGGCACGCCCACCATGCCGCTACCCGACAACGTCAGCAGCGCAATGTCGGAAATGGAACTGATGCCCTTGACCGCACGCGGCGAAGGAGGCACCTCCCTGGCGATGCGCGTACCCGGAAAGTCGGGGTTGAACGTGTTTTTGATGACGATCGGAATCTCTTTCTTCAGTGCCGGCTGTATGGTAGGCGGATAAATCACTTTGGCACCGAAATGCGACATCTCCATGGCCTCGTTGTAGGTCAGTGCCGGAATGGTGAACGCCTTTTTCACCTTGCGCGGGTCGGCGGTGAGCACCCCGTCCACGTCGGTCCAGATCTCGATGAGGCTGGCGTCGAGCCCGGCGGCCAGCAGCGCAGCCGTATAGTCGGATCCGCCACGTCCCAGCGTGGTCGTCAGCCCTCCCTTCGTAGAGCCAATGAAACCGGTGACAACCTGAATTTCCGGATGCTGTGCGTAGTGTTCCCGGATCAGGGAACAGGTCAGCTCTTCCAGCACGCGGGCCGCCCCGAAATGCTTGTCGGTCTTGATCACTTTGCGGGCATCGAGATAGGCTGCGGGCACGCCTTCGCTGCGCAGCGCATGGGTGATGATGAACGCGGAGGTGCGCTCGCCAAAGCTGAGCACGTAGTCCATCGTGCGGGGCGAGGCTTCGCGCACCAGAAAAATGCCGTGCAGCAGGTTGCGCAGCACCTCGTGGCTGTGCTCCAACTGGGGCCAGATCTCGGAGCGCAGTGGCTCGTCGAGCAATTCGGCTGCCGCGTCGAAATGGCGCTGGCGCAACTGTTCGAACGCCTCCTTCCAGGCCTCATCGCCTTTTTCTGCCAGCCTGCTCATCCTGATCAGCAGATCCGTATGGCCACCAAAAGCAGAAAAGACGACCGTGAACCGTTCGCCTTCACTGTAGTACCGTTTCAAAATCTGCAACACGTTTCGGATGCGGGAGGCATTGGCCACCGAAGAGCCGCCAAACTTCAAAACCTTCATTGGGCTTCCACCTTTTTGATTGGGTATATGTGTGCGAGGTGGTCGGCTTGTTGGTGCCAACCAGATCGCAAGAACTCAAATATGTGTCCAATTCTCGAGCCCAGGCCGCTTGCCCTTCTTCTTTATTGTCCGGCAAAAAACGAGGTCCAAGGCGCTGCTGCCGAATTCATTGCGCCGCAGCCCCGGCGCGGTTGCCGCAAATGAAGTGCGACAGCGCCAATCACTGCTGTGGTGCGCCGCTGCGCCGCCAGGGCCGCAAAAGTAGGAGAATGCTGCAATAGAGAGATAAATGCCGGCCACTTATTTTGCTTTATAATGTTTTGATAATCAGTTGTGTTTGTGGATGTCTGTAAAGGCTTGCCGAGACTTTTGTCACCGGTTTAATTGCAATTTTGCTCTATCTTGCGCCCCGTTTCCATGAACGTTAATCCCGGAAAACACCCATTGCACATGACCCCGGTAAAACTGATAGACCACACCCTCCTGAAACCTGACACCGCCGAAAAGGACATTACCCGCCTTTGCAATGAGGCTCGTCAATATGGCTTTGGTGCGGTGTGCATTCCGCCTTTTTACGTCAAGCATGCCGTCGAGCTGCTCGAGGCCGAGGAGGACGTCAAGGTGGCCACGGTGATTGGTTTTCCCATGGGTTACTCGGCCACGGCAGCCAAGGTCGAAGAGATCAAACGCGCCATTGATGAAGGCGCACACGAGATGGACGTGGTCGTCAATCTGTGTGCGGTCAAGAATGGCAACTGGAATTTCGTGCGCAACGACATCGACAGCATGACGCGGGCGGCCCATCTCCACGGTCGCATCATCAAGGTCATCCTGGAAACGGCCCTGCTTGCCGACGAAGAAATCGAAAAACTGGCAGCCATTTGCACGGAAGTGTCGCCCGACTTCGTGAAGACATCCACCGGCTTCAATGGCGGAGGGGCCACCGTCGAAGTGGTGCGCAAGCTGCGCGGCCTGTTGCCCGATCACATCCAGATCAAAGCTTCGGGCGGCATCCGCGATGCGGCTACGATGCAGCAGATGATCGAAGCCGGCGCCGGCCGCATCGGCACGTCTTCGGGTGTGGCCATCGCTGCCGAGTTGGGCGGTTGACGTCCTTCTTTTTTTCGCCTCTTTTGCTGCCGGCCGTACGGCACGTCCAAATCGGCCTATCTTTGCAGGTGCACCCTCAGGTGCCGTGTTCCTGCATTTCAATTTTTGGCCTCATGAGAACGATGCTCGTACTGGTTTTTGCGGCAGCATTTGGCGCAAGCTGCTTTGGCCAGCAGGCTGCACCAGACCCTTCCCCTCGCTATATGCCGCAGCCCGAGGTGGCGGCTCTGTTCGACAAGTTCGTACGGCTCAACAAGAGCACGCCGACGGTTCGTGGCTGGCGCATTCAGTTGTTGGCATCCACCGACCGCTCGCGCGTGGAACGCGAGCTGATTCGCTTTCGGACCTTGTATCCCGACATCACGGCCGACTGGGTGCACCAGCGCCCCTACTACAAGTTGCTGGCCGGCGCCTTCGAGTCGCGCGACGAAGCCTACCGATACCTCTACATCATCCGGCAGGATTACCCCAACGCATTCCCGGCACGCGACGACTCCATCCGTCCCGAAGAGTTGCTGTATTGATCTGCCGCCTTTCGGCAAAAAATTCCCGGCAACGGTTTGCAAACAAAACGAACAACATCCACCAACATGACCGATCTGCAAGCGACCATTGAACAGGCGTGGGAAGACCGCAGCCTGTTGCACGACCCGCGCGTACAGAGTGCCATCCGCCAGGTCATCGACCTGCTCGACAAGGGGGAGCTGCGCGTGGCCGAGCCCGACGAGGCCGGCAACTGGAAAGTGAATGTATGGGTCAAGAAAGCCGTCGTGCTCTACTTCCCCATCCAGAAGATGGAGACCATCGAGCTGCCTCCGTTCGAGTTTCACGACAAGATCCCGCTCAAGACCAATTACGCCGCCCAGGGCGTGCGCGTGGTGCCTCATGCCATTGCCCGTTACGGCTCTTTTCTCGAAAAAGGAGTGATCATGATGCCCAGCTACGTCAATATCGGGGCATGGGTGGGCAGCGGCACCATGATCGATACCTGGGCGACGGTGGGTTCCTGTGCGCAGATCGGCCGCAATGTCCACCTGAGTGGGGGCGTCGGCATCGGCGGCGTACTCGAGCCGCTCCAGGCAGAGCCCGTCATCATCGAAGACGATGCCTTCATCGGCTCGCGCTGCATCGTGGTGGAAGGCGTGCGCGTGGGCCGCGAAGCCGTGCTCGGCGCCAACGTGGTGCTCACACAGTCCACGCGCATCATCGACGTCACGGGCCCCGAGCCGGTGACGCATCGCGGCTATGTGCCGCCGCGTTCGGTGGTCATCCCTGGTTCCTATTCCAGAGAATTTCCCGCAGGTACGTATCAGGTGAGCTGTGCGCTCATCATTGGCAAGCGCAAGGAAAGCACCGACAAGAAGGTGTCGCTCAACGAGGCCTTGCGCGATTACAGCGTGGCGGTCTGACAGAGGGCTATGAGAAAATTGATCAACAAGGCTTTCGCCAAAATATACCGCGCCCGCTATCGGCGCCTTGCCCACACCCTCGCGCACCCGCACGATGCCCAGCGCCAGGTCTTCGAACAGCTCATCCATGCCGGCCGACAGACGGAGTGGGGGCGCGCTTTCGGCTATGGCGACATTGCCGACCCGAAGATGTTTGCCCGCCGCGTGCCCGTGCAACACTACGAAGACCTGAAGCCATGGATCGATCGGATGATGCTGGGCGAGCGCGACGTGCTGTGGCCTGGCGAAGTGCGCTGGTTCAGCAAGTCGTCGGGCACCACCTCGGGGCGCAGCAAATTCATTCCCGTGTCTGCCCAAAACCTGCGCCAGTGCCACATCCGCGGTAGCTGGGACACGATGACCTTCTTCTATAACCAGCGGGCCGACGCCAGGCAGTTTGCCTGCAAGAGCTTGCTGATGGGCGGGAGTCTGGCACCCTATGAGAAACATCCGCGCACGATGCGGGGCGACATCTCGGCCATCATGATCAAGCACATGCCCTGGTTTGCTCGCCCCTTCTTTACGCCCGACTTCGAGACGGCACTCATGGCCGACTTTGAAAAGAAAATCGAGCGCATGGCCCATATCACCAGCCGCGAGCCCCGCGTGGTGATGGTCGGTGGCGTGCCCACCTGGTCGGTCGTGCTGTTTCGCCGCATCCTCGAGTTGACGGGCAAGCGCCACATGCTCGAAGTGTGGCCCGAGTTTCAGCTCTACGTGCATGGCGGGGTGAGCTTTGCGCCGTACAAAAAGCAGTTTCGCGCGTTCTTCCCTTCCGATCAGGTGAGCTATCAGGAGGTGTACAATGCTTCCGAGGGCTATTTCGCTGCCCAGGACCAGCTCGGCACCGAGGGCATGGCGCTGCTGGTGCGCAACGGCGTGTACTACGAGTTCATCCCGATGAGCGAGTGGGGGTCCGACAAGCCGCTCACGCTCACGCTCGAGGAGGTAGAAACGGGCAAGAACTACGCGCTGGTCATTTCGACCAATGCGGGGCTGTGGCGCTATGCCATCGGCGATACCGTCATGTTTACCTCGCTCAACCCTTATCGCATCACGGTGACGGGACGCACGCGCCAGTTCATCAACGTCTTTGGCGAGGAGGTGATGGTAGAGAATACCGACAGGGCGATCGAGATGACGTGCGAGCAAACGGGTGCTGTGGTGCTGGAATACACGGTAGGGCCGGTCTGGCTCGAAGGCAGCTCGAAAGGCGGGCATGAGTGGATCGTCGAGTTCGAAAAGCTGCCGCCCGATCTGGAAGAGTTCCGCTGCCTGCTCGACCAGAACCTGCAAAAGGTCAATTCCGACTACGAAGCCAAGCGCTTTGGCGATCTTGCGCTCGACTTGTTGCTCCTGCACGTGGCGCCGCCGGGTACCTTTTTCAACTGGCTCAAGGCACGCGGCCAGTTCGGCGGGCAGCACAAGGTGCCTCGCCTGTCCAACGATCGGAAATATCTGGACGAGTTACTGCAGTGGTTGGAGCGAACCCCTTCCTGAACGCTGTCGGGCGAAGGGGGGCGCTGTGGGCGGCGTTTTGCGAAAGCAAAAGGAGCAAAGCCCTCAGAACTTGACCGTGTTGAGGATCACTTCCAGTTGCTCCAGGTAATCGCGATGGTCTTCGCCGGGCGCCCAGATGAAGCCATCGAGGAAAATGATTTCGTTGGTCTTCGGGTTGACCATGAGCAGGCTGATGAAAGGGCCGCCCATGTAGTCATTGACGATTTCCCAGATGCCGCGGGCTTCGAGGGCCGGCACGTTGTTCACGCGCCGGGGGGTGACGATGAGGGGCAGGTGCACGTCATCGATGCGCATGTAGGTGTTTTCGATGCGCGTGGAGATGTATTTGCGCCCCAGCTCGTCGCGGATCCTTTTCAGGCCTTCCTTTGAAAACTGTTCGGTACTGGTGTAGGGGCGCTTGTGGATGAGGATGTTGCTGCTCAGCTCTTTGGTCTCCTTGCGTATCCACATGAAATGGTTGTCGGGGTCGTACACGGCCTTGAAGTAGTCTTTGGGCACGCGCAAGTAGATGCCAAACTTGTCCTGGATTTCGGTGATGAGCTCTTCGTGTTCGCCTGCCTGGTATGCCGTGGCTTCGATGCGCGGCCGCTCGTGCTTTTTGATGCGCTGGATGACGGCATCGGAGTTTTCCTGGATGTTGCGGATCAGCTTGTCGGCTCCAAGTCCGTACATGTACACGAACAACTGGCCTTTGGCCCACTTGTCGCCTTCCCAGGCTGCGATGCCGTAGCCCTTGCCTGCTCTGATCTTCCGAATCCTTTCGGGGCCGAGCTGGCTGATGACCATCTGCGTGGTCGGAGAGTCTTCGTCGCTCAGGTCGGCCACGAACACGTAGTTGCGCATCTGCTTGCGCACCGGATCCTTTTGCAGCTCTTCAGGTGTGTAGTGAATCAGATCGAAGATGGGTTCGGGCCGCGGCAACAGCAAGAATGGCCCGGCCAGATGGTAGTCGAGCGAATCGCCGACGGCACCTTCCCATACCTCCTCGTCAGCTACGACGACCACCTGGTTGATTTTGCCGTAGGCTACCGGCAAAGACTGAAGCACGGTTGGCGTGCTTTCTTCCGTACAGGCAGAAAAGAGGAGGAGAAGGGATATGAACAGAAATGCACAGGATGATTTCATGCGGCAATTTTTGAATGATATGCTGGCACGGCCTCTGTCGGTCGCGCGGCAAAAATACGAACGCCCCGTTCATGGATCGGTTGCAGCGGAGCCGCCCGTTATTCGCATGGATGCACATTTGTATCTTTTTGGTGCAAGAATTTCCGGCTGGTGTCGGCTTGCAGATCATGGCGCATGTACACGGTGCAAAAACTGCGTCGTGCGGCGACTGCAAGCTGGGGTTTGTCATGGGGCCGCTTCTTCGCATCCACGAATCTTCATTCGCGACAGCCTTTTCCGACTTTTGCAGGGGGGACTCTATGGAAAAATGACCAGGGCCACAGGACAAAGCCCTATTTTTGCAGCCTGAAAAAAGAGGAAAAAGCAGGCGATCATGAAGTATCCTGTAAAAGAAGAAGGAGAATTCAAATATATCGAAACCGGCGGTGGCGAAGAGCACTTGCTGCTGCTGCATGGCTTGTTTGGTGCCCTGAGCAACTTCCAGGGCATCCTGGATCATTTCGGCGACAAGTACAACGTGGTGGTGCCCATCTTGCCCATTTTCGAGATGCCCCTGCGCAAGGTGTCGGTGAAAGGGCTGGTGGAGCACGTGGCCCGCTTCGTGGAGCATAAGGGCTACGGCAAGGTGCATGTGTTGGGCAATTCACTGGGTGGTCACATTGCACTGCTCTATGCCCTCGGCTATCCCGAGAAAGTCAAGTCCATCATTCTGACCGGCAGCTCGGGCCTGTTCGAGAGCGCCATGGGCAGCACCTTCCCCAAGCGCGGCGACTACGACTTCATCAAGCGCAAGACCGAAGCCACGTTCTACGATCCCAGGGTGGCTTCCAAAGAACTGGTGGACGAGGTGTTCGACATCGTCAATGATCGCAACAAGGGCATCCGCATCATCGCCACGGCCAAGTCGGCCGTGCGCCACAACTTGGGCGACAAGCTGCATCAGATCAAGGCGCCCGTGTTGCTGATCTGGGGCAAACAGGACAACGTCACACCGCCGTTCGTGGCCGAGAAATTCCACGAGCTGTTGCCCAACTCGCGGCTGGTTTTCATCGACAAGTGCGGGCATGCGCCCATGATGGAACATCCCGAAGCATTCAATCGCCACCTCGAAGACTTTCTGCAAGAAGTGGTGAAACAGGACGTGCCGGCCTGAGCCACACCTCATTGCCCCGTTCCGGCATTGCCCCCTTTTCGCTACCTTGGCAGCAAACACTTGCCAAGGCCATGCCCCGCGACACCATTTATCGAGGTTTGCTTGCCGCAAAACGCGAAGGCAGAAAGCAGTTTGCCGTGCTGGTGGACCCCGACAAAATGCGCATGGGGCACCTGGATGCCGTGCTGGCCATGGCTGCTCAGGGCCTGGTCGATTACTTTTTCATTGGCGGGAGCCTTATCGTCAACAACATGCTCGACGAGTGCCTCACGCAGATGAAGGCCGCTTCCAACGTGCCGCTCATCCTCTTTCCCGGCAACTCGTTCCAGCTCAGCTATCGCGCCGACGCCATACTGTTCCTTTCTCTCATTTCGGGCCGCAATGCCGAGCTGCTCATCGGCAATCACGTCATTGCCGCACCCTATCTTCGCCTCAGTCCACTCGAAATTTTGCCGACAGGCTACATGCTCATCGACGGAGGCACCATGACCACCGTGCTGTACATGAGCAACACCAAGCCCATTCCAGCCGCTAAAGACGACATCGCCGTGTGTACGGCCCTTGCCGGCGAAATGCTGGGCCTCAAGCTCATCTTCATGGATGCCGGCAGCGGGGCCGAGCAGCCGGTCAGTGAACGCATGATCGAAGCGGTGAGCGGCGCCGTCAGCGTGCCCCTCATCGTGGGGGGCGGCATCCGCACTCCCGAGAAAGCCGAAGCCAATGTGCGCGCCGGCGCCGACCTCATCGTCGTGGGCAACGCCATCGAAAAGGATCCGCAGCTGCTCGCGGAAATCAGCCACGCCATTCACGGATACAGGGACAATGGGCAAACAGAGGGCTGAGGAAAAACTGAAAAATGGAGCGATCGGGATGTCGATTGCAGCTCAATGCAGATATTTCGCTCGAAGTGGACGGATGGCAAAGCACAATTTCGGGATAGTGCTCGAAATGATGCAGCGCCATATTCGCAAACAGTAATCATTTTCAAAGAAAGCACTCGACTATGAAAGGACTCATCAGACTCGCGGCGGCATTGCTGCTGCTATGGCACGTACCCGGGCTGCACGCCCAGGTGACGTTCCCCGAAAACGGGGTGAGCGATCCGCGCGAAGGCTTGCATGCTTTCACCAATGCCACCATCTACACCCGTTACGATCAGAAGCTCGACAACGCCACACTGGTCATTCGCAAGGGCAAGGTCGAGGCGGTCGGTGTGGATGTAGAGGTGCCCAGAGGCGCCGTGGTACACGACCTGCAAGGGAAAGTCATCTATCCCTCTTTCATTGATCTGTATACCGATTACGGCATGCCGAAGGCGAACCGGCAGCAGCGCGGAGGGCAGACCAGCATGCATCGCTTTGAGCGTCGCCCGCAGCCGCTCACCTCACGCAAAGGTGCGTGGGCGTGGAATGAAGCCCTGAAAGTGGACTTCCGCGCGCACGAGCACTTTACCGCCGATGCCAAAACGGCCAAGGCCCTGCGCGAGGCCGGCTTCGGCAGCGTGCTGAGCCACCGCATGGACGGCATCGCTCGCGGCACCGGCACGCTCGTCACGCTTGGCGAAGGGCGTGCCCACGAGCTCATCGTCAGGGAAAAAGCGTCGAACCACCTGTCTTTCAACAAGGGCAGCTCGCAACAGAGCTATCCCGGCTCGCTCATGGGAGCCATTGCCTTGTTGCGGCAGACTTACTACGATGGCCGCTGGTATGCCGAGGCGGGGCGCAAGGAAGAAGTCAACAACTCGCTCGAAGCGTGGAACGCCGTGCAGGCGCTGCCTCAGATCTTCGAAGTGCGCGACAAGTGGGAAGCACTGCGCGCCTGGCGCATCGGCAAGGAGTTTGGCGTCAGCTACATCATCAAAGGGGCCGGCGACGAGTACCAGCGCCTCGACGAGCTGAAGGCGACGGGCATGGCTTTCATCGTGCCGCTCAACTTTCCCGATGCCTACGATGTGGAAGATCCGCTCGATGCCATGCAGGTCTCGTTGGCCGAAATGAAGCATTGGGAGCTGGCGCCGACCAATCCCGCTCGTCTGGAGCAGGCAGGCATCACCTTCGCACTTACGGCTCACGGGCTGAAAAAGCCTTCCGAACTGTTGCGCCGTTTGCGCAAAGCCGTCCAATACGGCCTGAGCAAGGAAGGAGCACTCAAGGCGCTTACCTGGACGCCGGCCCACCTCATCGATGCGACCGATCAACTGGGCAGCCTCGAGCCCGGCAAGCTGGCCAACTTCCTCATCACCTCGGGCGATCTGTTTGACGACAAAACCAAAATCTACGAGAACTGGATCAAGGGTGAGCAGTTCGTCCTCGAGCGCATGCCCGAGGTAGACCTGACGGGTACGTATGAGCTGAAAGTGGGCGACGATGTCTGGACGCTCAAAGTGAGCGGCAATGCGGAAAAGCCCGGAATGAAACTTCAGGTAAACGACTCCACTACTATTGATGTATCGCACAAATATGCACACGGCCGGATCACGCTGAGCTGGTCGCCCTCGAAAGAAGCCAAAGGCAAGGTGCGCCTCTCGGGCGTCGTCGAAGACGACCGCTGGTGGGGCCGCGGCCAACTGGTCGATGGCACCTGGGTGGACTGGCAGGCCGTGCCCGCGGTTGCGGCACCGCAAGAAGGCGACAAACCCGAGCGGCCCGATCGCGACAAAAAGAAGAAAGAAGATCCGCTGGCCGACCTCGGCGAGGTGTGGTATCCCTTCACTGCCTACGGCTGGACGGAGCGTCCCACGCAGAAGACCTGGCTGATCAAAAACGCCACCGTCTGGACCAACGAAGCTGAAGGGGTGCTCCGGAACACGGACGTGCTGATTCAGGATGGCAAGATTGCCAAAATAGGCAAGGGCCTCAAGGCCAACGACGCCATCGAGATCGATGCGACGGGGATGCACCTCACACCCGGCATCATCGACGAACACACGCATATCGCCATCACGCGCGGCGTAAACGAAGGCACCCAGGCCAGCTCGGCCGAGGTGCGCGTAGGCGACGTGATCAACCCCGAAGACATCAACATCTATCGCCAGTTGTCGGGTGGCGTTACGACGGCGCAGCAGCTCCACGGCTCGGCCAACCCCATTGGCGGACAGTCGTCGATCATCAAATTCCGCTGGGGCTACGACGATCAGGGCATGAAATTCGAAGGCGCCGACGAGTTCATCAAGTTCGCGCTGGGCGAAAACGTCAAGCAATCGAACTGGGGCGACAACTTCCGCTCGCGCTTCCCGCAGACGCGCATGGGCGTCGAGCAGGTTTATGAAGATTACTTTACGCGTGCCCGCGAGTACGGCGAGCGGAAGCGTTCGGGCAAGCCCTACCGCGTCGATCTGGAGCTGGAAGCCCTGCTCGAGATCCTCGAAGGCAAGCGCTTCATCACCTGCCACTCCTACCGCCAGAGCGAGATCAACATGCTGATGAAGGTGGCCGAGCGCTTCGGCTTCCGCGTCAATACCTTCACTCACATCCTCGAAGGATACAAGGTGGCCGACAAGATGGCCAGGCACGGTGCCGGCGGCTCCACCTTCAGCGACTGGTGGGCATACAAGTTCGAGGTGTACGAAGCCATTCCCTACAACGGACCGCTCATGCACGAGCAGGGCGTCACGGTGGCCTACAACTCCGACGATGCCGAGATGGCGCGTCGCCTCAACCAGGAAGCGGCCAAGGCCGTGAAATACGGCGGTTTGAGCGAGGAGGAGGCCCTCAAGTTCGTCACGCTCAACCCCGCCAGGCTGCTGCACATCGACGATCGCGTGGGCAGCATCAAGGTGGGCAAGGACGCCGACGTGGTGCTGTGGTCCGATCACCCGCTTTCGATCTACGCCCGCGCCGAGATGACCTTCGTCGATGGCATCAAGTTTTTCGATCGCAAGGAGGAGGCCGTGCTGCGCCGGCGCAACGAGCAGGAGCGCAATCGCCTCATCCAGAAAATGCTTGCCGCAAAGAAAAAAGGCGCGCATACGCAGCACCCCAAAGGCCGCATGCCACACTTGTATCACTGTGAGGATCTGACCGACGAGATCCGTGGCGACGAGTAATCGGCGACGAACGGTTTTTCAATTCCTGAAAGAAAATGAAAATGAAAATGAGACACATATTTTTTTTACTACTGATTGCTTTGCTGCCGCTGCGTGGCGCCCTGTGGGCCCAGTACGTACCCGTGCCGGCACCGCCCCAGCAAGAGCCCATTGCCATCGTCAACGCCACGCTGCACCTGGGCAATGGCCAGGTGATCGAAAACGGCATCATCGCTTTCGACAAGGGGAAAATCACGCTCGTCAGCGACGGCCGGCAGCGGCCCGACCTTTCGGGGCACCGCATCATTGACGCCACGGGCCGGCACGTCTATCCGGGCTTCATCGCGACCAACACTTCGCTCGGCCTGGTCGAGATCGGCGCCGTACGCGCCACGGTGGACTACCGCGAGGTGGGCACCTACAATCCCAACGTGCGCGCCCTCATCGCCTACAATACCGACTCGGAAGTGATTCCCACAGTGCGCTCCAACGGCGTGCTGCTGGTACAGACCACGCCCTCGGGCGGGCGCATCCCCGGCATGTCGAGCGTCATGATGACCGACGGATGGAACTGGGAAGATGCCGTGTTGCAGGCCGATGACGGCGTACACCTCAATTGGCCGTCGCCGTATTCGTTCAACTGGCGCACGCGCCGCATTACCAAAAACGAGCGCTACGACGAGCAGGTGACGGACCTGCGCAAGTTCTTCGACGAGGCCTACGCCTATTACCAGCGGCCCGAAGTGGAAGAGAAGAACCTGCGCTTCGAGGCCATGAAGCCCGTTTTCGAGGGTACGCGCAACCTCTACATCCACGCCGAGCTGGCCACCAACATCGAGGAGGCCGTCCTCTTTGCCGAGGACTACGGCATCAGGCCGGTCATCGTCGAAGCTACCGACGCCTGGCTCGTGGCCGATTTTCTGAAAGCGCACGGCGTGCCCGTGATCCTGCGCACCACCTTCAACCTGCCGCGCCGCCCCGACGAGCCGGTGGATCTGCCCTTCCGCACGCCCGCCCTGCTCCATGAAAAGGGCGTGCAGTTCTGCTTTTCGCAAAAGGGCTTCTGGCAGCAGTTCAACCTGCCCTTCGTGGCCGGCCAAGCCGTGGCCTACGGATTGCCCTACGAGGAAGCCGTGCGTGCCCTCACCGGCGCCACCGCCGAGATTCTCGGCATTGCCGATCGCGTGGGCACGCTCGAACCCGGCAAGGACGCCACGCTCTTCATCAGCGAGGGCGACGCACTCGACATGCGCACCAACCAGGTGACGCACGCCTTCATCCAGGGCCGCCGGATCAACCTCGACAACAAGCACAAGATGCTCTACCGCAAATTCAAGGCGAAGTACGAGCAGATACAGCAGCGCTGATTTTGGCTTTCGCCAAATGCAGCCCTGCCGTTTGCCGAAAGGCGGATGACCCGATCGGAGGACATCCGCTTTTTTTGCGCAAGCGGACGATTGAACGAAAAGGAGGATCTTCGCCCCAAATCCGACGATGGTGTACGCACTCATCAAACGCTTGCTCTTTCTCTGGCCCGCCGAACAGGCCCACCACCTCACCATGAAGCTGTGGCACGCGTGGCTGTCTGTACCCGGCATGCGCCCCCTGATGCGCCGCTGGTTTGGCCTGAGCCATCCCTCGCTCGAGCGCGAGCTGTTCGGGCTGAAGTTTCGCAATCCCGTAGGCTTGGCGGCCGGATTCGACAAAGACGGCAAGTATTTCCGCGACATGGCCGAGCTGGGCTTCGGCTTTATCGAGATCGGGACAGTGACGCCGCGTCCACAGGCCGGCAATCCCCGACCCCGACTGTTTCGCCTGCCCGCCGATGGCGCGCTCATCAACCGCATGGGCTTCAACAACGAAGGCGTGGATCGCATGGTGGAGCGCTTGCGCAAAGGCAAGCCCGAGGGCCTGATCATCGGTGGCAACATCGGCAAGAACAAGGACACGCCCAACGAACGGGCGTTCGACGACTACCTCACCTGCTTCGAAAAGCTGTTTCCCTGGGTGGACTACTTCGTGGTCAATGTCAGCTCACCCAATACGCCGGGCTTGCGCGCCCTGCAAGCGCGCGAACCGCTGCGCCAACTTCTGACCGGCCTGCAGGAACGCAATCGCCGGAAAGCCCGACCCAAACCCATCCTCCTCAAAATCGCGCCCGACCTCAACCGGGCCCAACTCGACGACGTAGTGACCATCGTCATGGAAGCGGGCATAGCCGGCATCATCGCCACCAACACCACCATCGCGCGCGAAGGACTGCACACGCCCGCCGACGAGCTGGAAAAGATCGGTGCCGGCGGTTTGAGCGGCGCCCCGCTGCGGCCGCGTGCCACCGAAGTCATCCGATACCTCCACCAGCAAACCGGCGGCAAGGTGCCCATCATCGGTGTGGGCGGCATCGCCTCGCCGCGCGACGTGCAGGAAAAGCTGGATGCAGGTGCCAGCCTCGTGCAGGTGTACACGGGACTGATTTACGAAGGACCCGGGCTGGTGAAAAAGTTGTTGAAAGCATTGGTGCGATGACGACGAAAAGCCTTCCGCACACGCTTTCTGGCATCCTTTTTGAAAAAATGGAGGGCAGTCGGGCCTTTGCCGGAACTGTCTCATCCCCCCTTCCGGCCCTGCAGTGATACTACTGCCGGCCGGCCTGCCACCACCCCAAGTGGGAAAATATTTCCAGACGCAAGACTGTGAGGGAACCTTGCCGAAATACAGGTTTCGGCGGGCGGTTGCCGTGCCTTTTCAGGTGTGGCAAGGTGGTTTTTTGGTCTCAAGGAAAAGAAACAAACAAGGTGAAAGAGCGAGAAGTGCCTGTACTGTTGAAGGATGTCCGGTTCTGGGTGTTGTGTGTGTCGTTGGCGGTGCTGCTCATCCTGCTGTTGATATGAACGGGAGGATAGCGGTACTTGTCATACTCAACGCAATTCGGTTTGGGAACTTTTGACGATAGCCAATGGACGCCAGACGATTTTTTGAGATGGAGAGAAGAGAGATGGAGTGAAGGAGTGAAAGAGTGACCCACTGCGCAAACTGCGTCAGGGCTGCGTTTTCTGCGGCCGAAGGCTGCGGTTTCAATGATTGAAGGACCAAGAACCGAGCGCACTGAAAAAAGTCCGTAACAACCCCGACTTTGGTCGGGGCAGGTTCCCGACTTGTCGGGATGACGCCCCGATGCTCGGAGCCTGTCCCGGTTTACCGGGGGCAAGCTGTGACGCGTGTCCACTATAGATA
>WFYJ01000268.1 GCA_015490175.1 Saprospiraceae bacterium
GTGCCATAGCACGCACCATAATCATCCGCCTGGGCACGTTCCAGGCAGACGAGGCAACCATCGGGTTGTTCGAGGCAATTGAGCGCTTGCACGGACAGTTGCATGCCGAGGAGCAGCAATGCAAAGACGAGCAATTTTCGAAGTTTCATGGTGTTCGTGTGTTTTGACTCAAAAAATCCTCCACCTTCCGGGCGGAAGGTTTCGCCCCTGCACATGCGAGGCCTCGATGTGTGCAGCTCTTGTCGTTCACGGGATTTTGCGCAAGCGGGGCAGGTTGGTGGAATCGGTCTATGGCCTATGGTCTATGGTCTATCGTCTATAGTCCATGGTCTATCGTCCATGACAGCGAGACTGCATGCAATCCATCTGTTTGCGCGATTCTGCCACGAAGTTAGTGCGGGGTGGATATACAAGTCTTTGCCGTATTTTGTTCAGAAAAAGTCGCCTGACTGTTGTCTTTTTGACATTTTGGCGCCGTGCCTGCCTGACAATTGTTTCCCGATCTGCAAGAAAAGCGAGACAGTTCGGGATGTGCAGCACTCTGAACTGCCTGTAGTTACACCTCCGGCGATTTGGGGTTGCCTGACATTCCGTTCCCGGATTTTTCAAGCAAAAACAAAACAAATATCAAGCGCCGCCCCTCGGGCGGCGCTTGCCTCAACAGGCGCCGCCCGCGCGCCTGGCCGCACGACCGGCGCAAAGCCCGTCTCAACGGTGTCACTGCCTGTCGGGGCAAAACACTTTTACATGCAACTTCATTAGCCGGCACTGTAACCGGGGACACACTATCCCTTTTGCTTTCTGCGACAAAGCCCCGCCGCGGCAGGGCGGCAGGGCTTTGCGTGGAGCGCCCGTGCGGGGCGTTTTTTGCGAAAGCAAAAGCAGTTGTCAGAGCAGCGGCGCGATGACGAGGGCCACTACCGACATGAGCTTGAGCAGGATGTTGAGCGAGGGACCCGAGGTGTCCTTGAAGGGGTCGCCCACGGTGTCGCCCACGACGGCGGCCTTGTGGGGCTCGCTGCCCTTCTTGTAGATCTTGCCGTCGATCTCGACGCCTTCCTCGAACATCTTCTTGGCGTTGTCCCATGCGCCGCCGGCATTGGCCTGGAAGATGGCCATGAGCACGCCGGAGACGGTCACGCCGGCCAGCAGGCCACCCAGCATCTCGGCGCCACCGAGGAAGCCAACCACTACGGGCGTCACCACAGCCAGCAGGCCGGGCAGCACCATCTCGCGGATCGAGGCCGTGGTCGAGATCTCGACGCACTTGCTGTACTCGGCCTTGCCCATGGCCGCATCGAAGGTCTTGCGATCCTTCTCGGGCCACTCGTCCATGGGTTTGTCGCCGTGTTTCTGCATGACGGCCAGGGCGGCCTTCAGTGCGGGAATTTCGTGGAACTGGCGACGCACCTCCTTGATCATGTCCATGGCGGCACGGCCCACGGCGCCCATGGCCAGCGACGAGAACAGGAAGGGCAGCATGCCACCGACGAGCAGGCCGGCCATCACCTGCGGATGCGAGATGTCGATCGAGCTGATCTTGGCGGTGGTCATGTAGGCGGCGAAGAGGGCCAGTGCCGTCAGCGCAGCCGAACCGATGGCGAAGCCCTTGCCGATGGCGGCCGTGGTGTTGCCCACGGCATCGAGCTTGTCGGTGCGCTTGCGCACCTCGCCCGGCAGCTCCGCCATCTCGGCGATACCACCGGCGTTGTCGGCGATGGGCCCGTAGGCGTCCACGGCGAGCTGGATGCCCGTGTTCGACAGCATACCTACGGCCGCGATGGCGATGCCGTACAGGCCGGCGAAGTGGTAGGCGCCCAGGATGGCTGCCGCCAGAATGATGATGGGCAGCGCGGTGGACTGCATGCCCACACCCAGGCCCGAAATGATGTTGGTGGCGGCACCGGTGATGGACTGCTTCACGATGCTCAGCACCGGCTTCTTGCCCGTGCCGGTGTAGTATTCGGTGATCAGGCCGATGAGCAGGCCGGCCACCAGACCGAAGATCACGGCATAGATCACGCCCATGGCCGTGTATTCCTTGCCTTCGAAAGTCCACGACTCGGGCATCATCTTCAGCACGATGGCGATGGTGGCCACGATCATGATGGCCGACGAGATGAATTCGCCGCGGTTGAGGGCTTTTTGCGGGTCGCCGCCCTCTTTCACGCGCACGAAGAAGGTGCCGAGGATCGAAGTCAGGATACCCACACCGGCCAGGTACAGCGGCAGCAGCACGGCGTTGAGGCCGCCGAAGCTGTTGGTCGCCTCGAAGCCCTGCAGCCCGATGAAGGCTGCACCCAGCACCATGGTACCGATGATCGAGCCCACGTACGACTCGAACAGGTCGGCGCCCATGCCGGCCACGTCGCCCACATTGTCGCCCACGTTGTCGGCAATGGTAGCGGGGTTGAGCGGGTGGTCTTCCGGAATGCCGGCTTCCACCTTGCCCACGAGGTCGGCGCCCACATCAGCAGCCTTGGTGTAGATGCCACCGCCTACGCGTGCGAACAGGGCGATCGACGAAGCACCAAACGAGAAGCCCGTGATCACGGTGATCACCTTGTTGGCGTCCCAGCCGAGGTTGGAATAGATGATGAACAGCACGCTCAGCCCCAGCACGCCGAGCGCCACCACGCCCAGCCCCATGACCGAGCCGCCGGCAAACGCCACTTCGAGGGCTTTGCCCAGGCTGGTGCGCGCAGCATTGGTGGTGCGCACGTTGGCCCTGGTGGCGATGCGCATACCGATGAAGCCGGCCAGCGCCGAGCACACCGCACCCACGATGAACGACACCGCAATCAGCGGCGACGAATCGGCCTCGGCACGACCGCTCAGGAACAGCAGTACGGCCACAGCCAACACGAAGATGCTCAGTACGCGATATTCGGCACGCAGAAAAGCCATGGCGCCTTCGGCAATGTTTTTCGCAATAGTGGCCATGCGCTCCGTACCCACATCCTGCTTGCTCACCCAGGACGATTTCCAGTACGTGTATGCCAGCCCCAACAGGCCAAACAGGGGCATGAGGTAGATCAACTGTTCACCCATGATCGAATCGCTTTTTTCGGTTATTTAAAGTTGGTGACACAACAAAGGCATGACCCGTGGCTGCTTGCCAGGCCGGTCATGCCTCTGGCGGCCTTTCGTTCAGGCCGCAAAAGTAAAGCAATCTTTTGGTTTGCCCAATCGGCTTTTTTGTGCACCAACATGCCGATTTTCAGTGCCTTTCGGCAAATGCCGCCCGCCCGCGTCCGCCCCGAGGCTGCCTGCAGGTGCCGATGGCTGCTGCGGCACGCCCACAATGGCGCGAAGATTTCTTTTTTCGACTTGTCTAAATTAATTTTGCCGAAAGGCAAAAAATACAACAGACACAGACCTCATGAGCCACACTACCGCCATATCCATCAAGGGCCTTTCGGTCTCCTACGGCCGCAAGCGCGTACTGAGCAACATCTACCTCGAGATCGAGCCGGGCGCCGTGGTTGGCGTCATCGGACCCAACGGTGCGGGCAAGTCCACCCTCTTCAAGGCGGTGATGGGCCTGCTCGACCACTACACGGGCGAGGTGCGCGTGCTCGGCCAGCCCGTAGAGAAGGTGCGCAAGCGCCTGGCCTACATCCCGCAGCGCGACGACATCGACTGGAACTTTCCCGCCACGGTGTACGACGTGGCCGTCATGGGGCGCTACCCGCACAAGGGCCTGCTCGAGCGCCTCGACGCCCACGATCACGCCATCGTGCAAAAAGCGCTGGCCGACATGGGCATCGAGCACCTGAAACACCGCCAGATCGGCGAGCTGTCGGGTGGTCAACAGCAACGCGTCTTCCTGGCGCGCGCCCTGGCCCAGGAAGCCGACATCCTGCTGCTCGACGAGCCCTTCGTCGGGGTGGACATCACCACCGAGGAGCGCATCATCCAGATCCTGAAGCGGCTGGCCGGCGAGGGCAAGACGGTGCTGGTCGTGCATCACGACCTCTCGACCGTGCGCGCCTACTTCGACAAGGTGGTACTGCTCAACCAGCGCCTCATCGCCTACGGCGACACCGATACGGCCTTCACCGAAGACAACGTGGCAGCCACCTATCGCAGCCAGCTCACCATTCTGCATCAGGCCGGGCTGGTGGAGTGAGATGTGGTTGCGAGCTCGTAAAGCCAATGGCAAAACTCGTTGAAAGCACGGCACCGCTTGCGCATTCCTTCCAGACCGATGGATTGGGCAATGCGCACACCATCACTGACCTTGCGGTATTTCGGGAAGACTTGTTGCAGCCTCTTGGATGGTGCGGTGGTGGGGTCATCGTTGATCAGTTCGGGATCGCCATTGCATTTTTTCAGAATATCCTCGAGCCGGGACAAAGCTTTTTCTGTGGCAAAATGTGCAGTCACTTTTTCCGGGTCGGCAAAGAGCAGCGCTTCGAATTCGTGGATCAGCAGAAAAAAGCGGAAACGCGAAGGATGGCTCGTTTCGCCGGTCTCGTTCCTGATCTCCTCTTCGAATCGCTCGCGGAGTTGTCGGGCTCGTTCATGAGGGTCCGCGACTTCAATTTCCGCTTTTCCGAAAGTGTGATGCAGACCGTAATAATCGAGCAGAAGCCCTACGCCGTCCCAAAGTGACTGGCCGAGCAATCGCAAACATTCGCTTCTCACCACATCCCTGGAGGGCATGCCGCCTTTGTGTGCACGATGCTGCGGCCCTTTTTTCGTGGAAAGGAGCACGGGTTGCACGAAAAGCCCCCGGGCCGACCAAAAAGGCGCAAGCACTTTTTTCGCGAATTGTTCTTCCGTTTGTCCTTCGACGAGCAATACTAACTGCTTCATGAGCAAACGAGGCATACTCACTTCAAAGTGGTCCGGGAAATCTTGTTGTGCACATGGTGCAATCGGTCAAACCGGCAAACTTGCATGCACTCCTCACTCTTCTCTCCTCACTCCATCGCTCCATCTCAAAATGACCATCGTCAAAAATTTCCGTACCGGTTTGCGTCGGGTACCTTCCGATGTCAGGGGCGTCCGCCGAAAAGGTTTTTTTCCCATAGCTGCCCCAGCTCGTAATCTTCCAGCCAGGAAGCGAGAGCTTGCTCATCCAGTCGTCTGAAAACCGTTTCGGCCAGCTCCACTTCAGGCACGAACCTGCGTTCGGTCACGAGGACCTCCTCAGGACCGAAATGATCGAGCAGGGTGGCACTCTGGGTAGCTACGACGAGCTGGCGGTCCAGTGCGGCCTTCTGCAACATTTCGGCAAGCACGGTGATCGCAAGGGGATGCAGCCCCAGTTCCGGCTCGTCGAGGATCACGGTATGGGGTACGAGGCCGGGTGCTTCGTCGGGAGGAGGCTGGAGCAACAGAGTGGCCAGACTGATGAAACGCAACGTGCCATCAGATATCTGCCGCGGTCCGAATACGTAGTTACTGCCCTTTTCTCGCCATTGCAGCACCAGCTTGCCCTTGGCCCGTGGACTCTCTTCCAGCACGAAGTCGTCAAACTGGTTGTAAATCAATTGCACGTGCGTGCGTATATCCCGATAGACGGCGGGGTACTTCTGTTTCAGAAGGTAAAGCACTGCAGCCAGGTTTTCCGCCTCGGGCTTCAGCTCGGACACGTCCTCGAAATCTGCAGGTCGCTTTACCGGTGCATTGTCGCTGGTGTCGTGAAAGTGATATACTCGAAACGCCGCCAACCGATCGAGGGTGTAGCGAGCTTTGGAATCGGTGATATCCGGAAGGGCCGATTCGGTACGAGTTCCATTCTGCAGGACCGGCTCCCAGTACGGATCGGCATAGCGCTTCTGATCGTGAAAGCCATACCATTCATTTTCAACCCGATAATGGTCGCCCGCAGCTTCAAGGGATGCTTTCCAGCAATTGACCAGAGCCGGCGTCTTCGGATTTTGCAGGCGAACCTCAAAATGCATGACAGGCGTTACTTCCTGCCCTCCGAAAAGCAGGGCATCAATGCCCCCCGAATGGAAGACATAGCGTTCCAACTGCCGGTTGGCCATGGCGCCCAACATGCGCAAAAAGCCAATGAGGTTGGACTTGCCCGAAGCGTTCGGGCCAATGAGCACATTGAGCTTGCCCAGCATTATCTGCTGGTTTCGTATGCTCTTGAAGCCCTCTATGACCAGGCGTTCGATCATATTGCCTTTTACTGTAAAGCCATTTGGCTCGACCTGTACAAAGGTAATCAACACAAGGTGCATCGGCATGCGCACACCGCGCCTCACACCTCCCACTCGCGGCTCGTCCGATACACCGTGCCCTTGAACAGGGCCACCTGCCGGTCGTCCTGGTTGGTCACTACAACGCGGTACAGGCCGATCCTGTGGGACAGATGCTCTTCGACGGCGCGTGCCGTGAGCACGTCACCCTCGCGCACGGGCTGCACATGTGAGATGGACGTCTCGATGGAGACGGCATGGCGCCCGTGTGAGTTGGAGGCAAAGGCCAGCGCGCTGTCGGCCAGTGAATAGCTGATGCCGCCATGCGCGATGCCGAAGCCGTTGAGCATCTCACGCCGCACGCGCATGCGCAGCGTGCAATGGCCCGGCCCTTCGTCGAGGCGCTCGATGCCCAGCCACTGGCTGAACCGGTCATTTTCCATCATGCGGTCGATCACGCGGGTGGCAAGCGGTTTGGTCATTTGCTTTGCTTTTGTGGTATACTCAAATCAAAGTGGTTGGGGAAATCCTGTCGCAATGGTTGAGGGTGTAGTGTTGAGGGTTTAGAGTTTAGAGTTTAGACACACGTTTCGCTCATTTTTAAGGGGGGATAGGCAGATTGATGCAAAGTGAGGTATAGATGTCAGTCGGGAGGTTCAGTAATGCCAGAATACGCTGTTGGAGCTCGGAAAGAGGTGTGAGATGACGAGTTTGGTGTTGATGA
>WFYJ01000269.1 GCA_015490175.1 Saprospiraceae bacterium
CGACAAATCGGGATTGTCACTGCTTGCCCCGAAACTCGGGGCCGTTACGGACTTTTTTCAGTAGGCTCAAGCGTGTTGGCGAGATGAATGGTTGGGAACTTGTCGGTCGGCAATCCGAAAGTTAGCAAACAGCAGGCATTTCCGGAAAGGAGCAGAAAAAAAGCGCAACCGCCGTAGTGGCGATTGCGCTCGGGTTTCATTTGCCGAAAGGCGATGATCACTGATCAATGTGCGATTTGCAGCTTGCGCGAGGCCACGCCTTCTTTCGTGCGGACGAGGAGGAAGTAGGTGCCTGTCGGCAAATCGCGCAGGTCGAGGCGGGCCTGCTGGCCGGCGCCGAGGCGCGTTTGTTGCAACTGGACCAAACGGCCGCGTGTGTCGATCAGGCGCAGTTCGGCTTCGACGGAGCTGGTGGTGCCGGGCAGTTCGACTTGCACGTACTCCGAAGCCGGATTGGGCGTAAGCCGTGTGGCGAGCTGCTCGAGCAGGGGCTCGCGCGTGGCGTTGGGCAGCTCGGTAACGTTGAGGCGCACCACGGGCACCAGATCCCAGCCGAAGCCCAACGAGCTGTAGGGTTCGACTGTCAGGTCGCCGTTGATGCCCAGCATGGCGGCATAGCGCGGTGCGCCCATTTGCTGGCTGTTGAGGATCATGGCGCCGTAGTCGAACTCGTCGCTGGCCACGAAATCCACCTCGGTTTCGTCTTGTGCGACGTATTCGAGCATGAGCACGTAGTCGGTGTTGGCTTCGAGCACGACGGGTTCGTCGTCGAGGTCGGCCAGGCCTACCGTGACGGGAATGATGGGCACTTCATTGCCTTGGATCTCGTACAGGTTGATGCCCACCAGCGTGCGCTCGTCGGGGTCGCACTGGGCATCTTCGTTGAGGTCGGTCCACTTGTAGAGGGCCACATAGAGCAGCTCTCCGGCCACGTCGGCCGCGTTGCCGAGGGCGAAGCTGGCACTCGAGGCCACCATGCCGCCTTCGGGGATGTGGTAGAAGTTGCCGTAGGCCCAGGAGCGGGGCTCGCCCGGATCCCAGTTGCCTGCTGCGGGATAGATGGCGCGCGTGCCGCCGTCTTCCTTGGCGAAGGTCGAATCCGAGATTTCAAAGAAGAAGGGAATGACGTTGTTGTCCGGATCCAGGTCGGAGGCAATGGAATCGTACTCGAGCACGTACTCGGCCCGGTAGATGCCCGTCATGTCGGGCGGCAGGAAGTTGCCGAACGACTGGTTTTCTGCCAGGCTGTCGCGAGCGATGGTGCCGTAGTCATGGTAGTCGGTGTAGACCGTGTCGCCGCCCACCTGGCGGATGACCATGTGCAGCTTGACGTTGGTTTCGTCGAAGGCGCCCACGTTTTCGATGTCGGCCAGGAAGCCGAAGGGCTCGCGCTGCGTCACCGGCGTCTGGTAGTTGGGCGCGATGGCGTACCAGTTGTCGTTGATGCGCATCTCGTGATTGGTACGGCGCACGATCTTGACGTCGTCAATGATCCAGAAGTAGTAATTGCCTTCGTAGATGAACTTGATGCGGAACTGGCTGGAGCCGGAAGCGCCCTTGAGGGGCACGCGTACCACGTCGTCGCGCGTGGTCTGTTCGTTGACGTCAATGTCCTGGTTGAAGAAGATGGGATCGCTCCAGGTGGCGCCGCCGTCCATGCTCCAGGCCACGGCATAGGTGCTCTGGAAGTTGCGGGTGTACTGGTTGAACTCGACGGCCAGCGCTTCTTCGCCCTCGAGGTCCATGACCGGCGAGATGAGCTCGGCCACCTGCGGTGCCGGATACGGGCCACCGCCGATGTTGTTGGGGTCGCCGCCGTTGTCGTAGAAGTCGGAGTCGAACACCATGGCGCCATTGTCCACGCTGGGCGACAGGATGCCGGCGGTGCCGGTGCCGGCCGAGAAGGCACCCTGGTCGGCCTTGCCGTCGGCTTCCCAGACCCAGTTGGCTTCAGGGTAGGTGATGCCCACGGCCGTCCAGTCGTTCATGCCGCCGTCGAATTCTGAATTCGGGTCGCCGGGGCCACCCCACACGACGTTCGGGTCGGCAGGCGGCGGAGGCGTGCCTTGGCTTTCGAGGCGGATGTCGTCGATCTGCCAGGCATAAGCGCACCCGCTTTGCGGATTGCCGGGTTCGTCGCTGAGAAACTGGAAGGCGATGCGGGCCGTCGGGCTGTTGGCCACGTACTGCGAGATGTCAATTTCGACGACCGAGGGATTGTCCGTACCCTGGTTGACCGTCAATTCCTGGTTGACCTCGATGGCTGTCCAGGTGGCGCCGTCGTCGTTGCTCACCTGCACAAAGGTCTGGCTGAAGAACATGGCGTAGTACTGCTCGAAGAAGAGCACCACGGTGTCGTGGCCCGTCAGGTCAATGGTGGGCGAGATGAGCCAGGCGTTCTGGGAGCCGCTGCACAGCAGGTCGGAGTCGAAAATCGCCCAGCCGTCGTCGGCTGTGGTGCTCATGATGGGGCCGATGGAGAACTGGCCTTGCGGGCCGATGTTGGTCCAGGCCCACAGGTCGCCGCTTTGTTGCGAGGAATGGTCTTCGAGCGTCCAGCCGTCGAGGCTGTCTGCAAAGGTCTCGCTCCAGATCTGGGCGTGCGCCCAAACGCCGCACAGCAGGAGCAAAGCACTCAAGAGGGTAAACTGTCTTTTCATTGTACTTGATGGTTTTGAAAAAAAAAATGGCATGCACGGAGTATGCGGCTGCAAGATAAGCCGCGTGCCGGGCATCCTGCTTTCCCGATGTACCGGTTTGTCTCCACAATTGCAAGACAGACCTGGGGGTGAATTTTGCCGAAAGGCATGTAATAAGTTGATAATCATTGATTAGCATGTTATCTGAGTTGTTTTGACTGCCCGGCAGATCGCAAAAAAGCCGCGCCTGAAGAGGCGCGGCCGTGCGATTTTTGAATACATGTAGCAAAAGGTTATGGCATCACAATCACCTTACGTACAAGTGCGCGCCGGCCGTCGGTCAGGCGCCACAGATAGACGCCTTCCGGCAAATGCTGCACGTCAATGGTCTGGCGGCCGGTGCGCGTGGCGGGCAGCGTGCCCCGGGCTACGGCCTTGCCGTTGAGGTCGAGCAGTTGCCATTCGAGCTTGCGGGCCTGCGGCTGAGCCCAGGCGATCGTCAGTCGGTCGGCGGTCGGGTTTGGCGAAAGCCGGAAGGTGCCGGCGGGTTCTTCCTGTTCGCGCGTGGCGTTGGGCAAGATGGTCTGCACGTAGCTGGTGCAGGTGTAGGCGTTGCCTGCGGCATCCCACACGGTGATGGTCACCGGTTGCGGGGCCTCCGACCAGCCGAAGGTCCACTGTGAGGCGGCCGTCGAGTCAATGGCGCAGTTGTCCGACAGGGGCATGGCCTCGTTGCTGAAGTCGGTCACCAGCTCGAAGGTGGTGCTGTCGCTCGGGCTGTCCAGTTCGACAGTGACGGTATCGCAGGCGAAGGCAGGTGCGATGGTGTCGATGACCGTGGCCAGGAGCGTGCAGGTGGCCGTCTGGCTGCCGTCGGAGACCACGATCTCAATCGGGTGGGCCTGGTTGAACAGCGCCGGATCGCACTGGGCGCCCAGCGCTTCCAGTTCGCTCAGCACGGTGTCAACGCTCGGCTCGTTGCAGTTGTCCCATACCTCGAACCAGGGCGTCGTGGGGGCCACGGGCCAGAAGCGGCCGTTCTGGCTGAAGTTGCCGTCGAGAGCAAAGGTGACCGTATCGGCGGAGCAGTCCAGTGCCGGCGCGATGCCGTCGGCCACGTGTACTGCGACCGTGCACGTGCTCTGGTTGTCGCTTTCGTCCCAGGCATGAACGGTGACGAGCGTGTCCATGCCCGCCTGGCTGCAGTCGAAGAGCAGCGTGTCGGTGGTGCTCATGGGTTGGCCGCAGTTGTCGGACAATTCCACGACGAGCTCCGCGAGGGGCAGCGCGGCCATGCCGGTGCTGTCGAGCCAGACGGTGTCGGCGGCGCACTCGAGCACGGGCGGCAGCGTGTCCTTGATGGTCACCATGAGCGAGGCGGTGTCGGCCAGGCCGAGGCCGTCGGACAGCACGACGAGCAGTTCCTGAGGCGTGCCGATGTCGTCGCAGGTGAACGCCTCGGGCACAAAGCTGAAGTTGCCCTCGTCGCAGTTGTCCGTCCATTCGATGGCGAGGGCCTCGGCATCGGGTACGGCCTGCCCGTCCTCATCGAGGAACAGCATGTTCATGCCGAAATCGAGAATTTCCGGCGCGACGGTGTCGAGCACGGTCACCTGGGCCGTGCAGGTGTCGGACAGCTCGTTCCACAGGTCGGTGACGGTGAGCGTGACGGGCACGCTCTGGCCCAGTTGGCTGCAGTCGAATTCGGTGGTGCTTGCCGCAAAAGCCATGTCGTCGTCGCACAGGTTGGTGCTGCCGCCGTCGAGCATGCTTGCCTCGATGACGGCCACGCCCTCGTCGTCGAGCATGACGGTGATGTCGGTGCACTCGGCCTGGGGCGGCTCGCCGTCAATGACTTCGACGGTGATTTCACAGGTGGCCGTGAGCCCTTGGGCGTCGCGCACGCCGGCCAGGCCGCTGAGGATGCCGCGGTCGGCGCAGTCGAATGGCGCTTCCGCAAATGCCACCCAGGCGCTGTCAATGCTGCAATTGTCTTCGGCCTCGATGCCGAGCAGCGAGAACGTGAGCGTGTCAATGCACCCGCAGGCGGGATCGAGGTACAGCGGCACGATCTCGGTGGGACATGCGAGCACGGGCGGCAATGCATCCACTACCGTCACTTCGGCGATGCAGGTGTCGCTGAGTCCGGCGGCGTCCCACAGCACGACTTCCACTTCGTGCACGCCCAAGTCGTCGCAGGTGAATTCGCCGGGCGCAATGGAATAGTCCGCAATGCCGCAGTTGTCGTAGGCGTCGCCGGCGATATCGGCCGGCGACAATGCCGGCACGGGCTCATCTTCAATGCTCAGCGTCAGATCGTTGCATTCGGCCACAGGGGGCAGCGTATCGAGCACGGTGACGGTGCTGGTACAACTGTCGGTATTGCCGGCCCCGTCGGTGATGGTCAGCGTCAGCGCGACGGAGGTGCCTGCCGCATCGCAGTCGAGCATGACGGAAGACGAGAGGTAATCAATGGTGCAGTTGTCGGTGCTGCCGCCGTCGAGCTCTTCGGGCTCCACGGTGGCGACGCCCTCATCGTCCAGTCCGACGGTGATGGATGCACACAGGGCGGTGGGTGCGATCGTATCAACGATGCGGACGACGGCTGTGCAGGAGGCAGCGTTGTCGCTCTGGTCGGCCACGGTGAGCGTGACCTGATGTGTGCCCAGATCATCGCAACCGAACTGCTGGGGCGAAATGCCCATGCCGTCAATGCTGCAGTTGTCTGCAGAGCCGGCATCAATCTGTGTCGGGCTCAGCGCGGCCTGCCCGTTGGCATCCAGCGCCAGTACGAGCGTGTCGGTGCGGCAAAGGGCCACCGGCGGCAGCGTGTCGCGCACCTGTACGAGGCTGGAGCAGGTGCCGGAGTTGCCGGACGGGTCGGTGGCGATCAGCATGACCTGTACGGGCTGGCCCAGGGCGCTACAGTCGAACTGGCTCTGGCTCAGGCTCAGCGAGAAGTCGCCGCAGTTGTCGGTAGTGCCGGCATCCACCATTTCCGGATCGAGTGTGGCGGTGCCGTCGGGGCCCAGCCAGACTGTGACCTCGTCGTTGCAGATGGCTGTCGGCGGTACCTGTTCGATGACGAGCACCTGAACGGTGCAACTGCTCTGGTTGCCGGCGCCGTCAATGAGGGTGACGGTGACGGTGTGCGTGCCGATGTCGGCGCAGGTGAAGGTGGCCTGCGAGAAGATGACGTCGGTGATGGCGCAGTTGTCGAAGGCGTCGGAAGCGACGTCGTTTTGCGTCAGCACGGCCTGCCCGTTGGCGTCGAGTGCGATGGTGGCGTCGTTGCAGGTGGCTACTGGCGGCAGGTTGTCAACCACGGTGACTTGCACGGTGCAGCCGGCCTGGTTGCCCGCGGCGTCGAAAAGTGCCACGGTGACGGTGTGCGTGCCGATGTCG
Source organism: Saprospiraceae bacterium (assembly GCA_015490175.1). Classification (GTDB taxonomy): domain Bacteria; phylum Bacteroidota; class Bacteroidia; order Chitinophagales; family Saprospiraceae; genus WFYJ01. Next base: position 6,045 of record WFYJ01000269.1, read on the forward strand.
GCGCAGGTGAAGGTGGCCTGCGAGAAGCCCGCGTCGGTGATGGCGCAATTGTCGAAGGCGTCGGCTGCCACGTCGTTTTGCGTCAGCACGGCCTGTCCGTTGGCGTCGAGCGCGACAGTGGCATCGTTGCAGACGGCCGTGGGCGGCGTGTTATCCACGACGGTGACCTGTGCGGTGCAGCTCGCCTGATTGCCCGAGGCATCCGTAGCGGTCATGACGACAGTCTGAACGCCCAGGTCGTCGCAAGTGAACGCATTGGGTGTCACGGAAAGGGTAAAGCCGCAATTGTCGGACGAGCCTGCATCTATCTGTATTGGCGAAATGTTGGCCTGCCCGTTGGCGTCGAGTGCGACGGTGAGGTTCTGGCACAGTGCCGTGGGCGCGCTGTTGTCCACGACGGTGACCTGTGCGTTGCATGAGCTCTGGTTGCCGGCGCCGTCAATGAGGGTGACGGTGACGGTGTGCGTGCCGATGTCGGCGCAGGTGAAGGTGGCCTGCGAGAAGCTGACGTCGGTGATGGCGCAGTTGTCATACGAGTCGGAAGCGACGTCGTTTTGCGTCAGCACGGCCTGCCCGTTGGCGTCGAGTGCGATGGTGGCGTCGTTGCAGACGGCCGTGGGCGGCGTGCTATCGACCACAGTGACCTGCGCGTGGCAGGTGTCGCTGTTGTTCGATGGATCGGTTGCGGTGAGCACGACGGTGTTGGCGCCGAGATCGTCGCAGGTGAAGGCGGTGGGATTTGCCGAAAGGCTGACGGAGCAGTTGTCGGTGCTTCCGCCATCGGCATTGGCAGGGGTGATGTTGGCCTGCCCGTTGACATCGAGCAGCACGATGAGGTCTTGGCAGACTGCCGAGGGCGCGCTGTTGTCCACGACGGTGACCTGTGCGTGGCAGGTGTCGCTGTTGCCCGACGGATCGGTGGCGGTGAGCACGACGGTGTTGGCGCCGAGATCGCTGCAGGTGAAGGCGGTGGGATTTGCCGAAAGGCTGACGGAACAGTTGTCCGAGCTTCCGGCATCAATCTGAGCGGCGGTGATGTTGGCCTGTCCGTTGGCGTCGAGCGCGACGGTGAGGTTCTGGCACGAGGCCGTGGGCGGCGTGTTGTCC
>WFYJ01000270.1 GCA_015490175.1 Saprospiraceae bacterium
GGTGGAAGTACGAGCCGATCAAGGGGGTACCCATAAAGTTGATACGACTTTTTCGGACTCAGAGTTAGTACGACTTAATTGGATTCAACAGGGTGTAGGGTTTAGGGTTTACAACTCTGTGAAAATCAGTGTGTTCTCGGTGGCGCTCTGTGTAACTGAATGATCTTTTAGCCGCAGAAGACGCAGGTGGCGCGCAGTTTTTGACCAGGTTGAGGGTTGAGCGCGTAGTGTTGAGCGTTTATAACTCCGTGAAAATCAGTGCATAATCAGTGGCGCTCTGTGTAGCTGAATGATTTTTCGACTTTCCCAGCAGGCTCAAACTGGATCGATTGCGTTGGGGTCCAAATCGCCTCAGGGTCTGTCGGCGCGCTTGGTAAGGCGGATGGTGCGCAGCACTTCGCCTTTTTTGCCCGTCAGGGCGACGAAGTACATGCCCGAAGGCAGCGTACTGATGTCGTAGCGACGGCCATGGCCATAGCTGAAGCTGGCCATCTCGCGTCCCAGCAGGTTATAGACGAAGATGTCCTCCACTACCGTGTTTTCCGTCAGGGTAAACCACTCGGCAGCGGGGTTGGGCCACACCTTGATGCGGGGCACCTGCTGCTCGACAGTCGAAGTAAGACCGCTCACCGACAGGGCGTAATAGGCCGTATCTATGTATTCGGTGGGTGCATCCATGCTGGCAAGGTAGATGTGGAAAGTGCCTTCGCCGGCCATGCCGCGCGGCAGCACGTGCAGGTCGAGCAAGGACGAATCGCCCGGCGCCAGATCGACGGGCTTGTTGGGCGCGCCCGTGTCGAGGTTGACGTTCGACAGCACGCCCGTGCTATAGCATTGGTTTTTATCGCACACGCGGTATTCCCATTCGGCCGGTGCCGACTGTACTTCGAGCACCCAGCGCAGGCTGACGGCCTGGTCGGATTTGTTGACCACCTGGACGTGGGCGATGGGTTCGGCCCAGTGGTCGGAAAGATCTGCCTGGAAGGATCCCTCAAAAGGGTCGGGATGAAGCTCGAGGGCGAGCTGGGCATTGGTCCAGAGGGGCAGCAGACAAAGAAAGAGTAAAGTTTGTCGCATAGGACTGTTTTTAGGTTCTTTGCAAAGGTAACGGTTACAAGTCGAACGATGCCAGCCGCTTTTGGGTACGCAGCTGACAATCGGGTGCGACACATTCCTTCTCCGGCGCGTATAATTTTCACACAAAGCGAACGAACCAACCATGCCCAGGATCCTGCACATCAGCATGGAATGCTATCCGGCAGCCAAAGCCGGCGGCATGGGTGACGTAGTCGGCGCCCTGCCCAAATACCTCAATCGCATCGGCTTCGACACGGCCGTACTCATCCCCAAACATCGAACCCACTGGCTCGACACGCATGCTACCCACGTGGTATGGGAAGGCAGCGTGCGGGTGCATCACGGCCACGTGTCCTACCGCATCGAATACGTAGAAGGCGACCCGACGGGTTTTCCGCTCTTTGTGGCCAACATCCCGGGGCTGTTCGACCGCAGCGGTATCTACCTCGACCCTTCGGGCAGGGGCTGGAGCGACGAGGTGGTGCGCCATCTGGTGTTTCAGCAGGCGGCGCTCCAGTGGGTGCAGGGCATGGAGCACCGCCCCGACCTGCTGCACTGCCACGACCACCATACCGGCCTGATTCCCTTCATGGTCAAACACTGCCCCGACTACCGCTCGCTGGCACACATCCCTACCGTGTTCACCATTCACAACGGCGCCTATCACGGAGCGTTCAGTTGGGAGCTGATGTATCTGTTGCCCTGGTTCGACGCCGAGGCGCGCGGCCTGCTCGACTGGAACAACGCCATCAACCCGCTGGCTGCAGCCATCAAGTGCTGCTGGGCGTTCACCACTGTGTCGCCCGGCTACCTCGACGAGCTGCGCCACAACAGCAACGGCCTCGAATGGCTCATCAACCACGAGTGGCACAAGGCACACGGCATCCTCAACGGCATCGACACCGAAGTGTGGAACCCCCGCACCGATCCGCTGATTTTTTACAACCTCAAGGGAAACGCCATCCACAAATACAAAAAAGAAAACAAGCTGGCACTGGCACAGCGCTTTCGCTTCGATGCCGAACGGCCCGTCGTCACCTATATCGGGCGCATGGCACGCGAGAAAGGCGCCGACCTGCTGCCCGACCTCATTGGCCGCACCCTCGGCGCCGACCTGCCCGTGTCGTGGCTGGTGCTCGGCTCGGGCGACAGCGGCATCGAAGATCGCCTGCGCAGCATGCTGCACCATTTTCAGGGGCGCTTCGACGCGGCCCTCGAATACAACGAGGCGCTCGCGCACCAGCTCTATGCCGGCTCCGACTTTCTGATCATGCCCTCGCGCGTGGAGCCCTGCGGCCTCAACCAGATGTATGCGGCGCGCTACGGCACGGTGCCCATCGTGCGGGCCGTAGGAGGGTTGCGCGACACGGTAGTGGACTACGAAGACCAGCGCGAACTGCCTGGCGCCCGGGGCGTACAGTTCACCCACTTCACGCTCGATGACGCCGCAGGTGCCGTGTGGCGGGCCTTGCAACTGTATCGCGACCAGGCGCGCTTCCGCAAAGTGCGCACCTTCGACATGAAGGTGGACTTTTCGTGGGAGCGCTCGGCCAGCGCATACGGCGCGTTGTATGGCAGCCTGATGCCCTGAGCGCTGATCGTTCAGTTGTTCGAAAACTCTGATTCGGGCAAGTCATCGTCCATCTCGAAGATCTGGTACAGGAAATCTTCCAACTGCTGGAAAAGGGGTTGGGCTTCTTCCGAGGAAAGAAAGATTTCCGAGCCCCACTCCGTGAATGGATAGCTCATCTCGGCGCCAAGCCGCGTATCGGAAATAATGTTCCCCGGGATCGCCTCCTGCTCTTCGAACAGGTCAATCATGCGATCAATGAATTGGGGACCGCCCAGCTCCTCGGGGCGCAACAGCACGGCCGTCTGCGGACGCGGATCGCCCTCCCACAGCGCCGTGACCAGAAAATGTATTTGCAGCTTGCCTTCTTCCGTCATCAGGGCGGGCGACGGACGTACCGCCAGGGCAATATGGACATCCTTGGCCAGCGGCAATTTGTCCAGCCGACGGCGCTGCTCGGCAGTGAACGCGCAAGTACCGGGGGGGAAAAGGTACATGTCTTTCTCCTCGATGAAAAAATCCGCTTCGCCCAGCCTGAACCTGTCGGCCCTGGCATCGTAGGTGAGTTGCGGCAGCTTGTCTTCTGGCAGTTTCTGTATCCGCCCAAACACCTTGCGCTTGAGTATCATTTGCATGGCCAGCCAGGCTGCCGCCTCCAACACGCGTATCATCGCCTTCAGATGTTCGGGCTCTACGGGCAACTGGACGTATCCCTTCTTTTGATGGTAAAGGGCGGCCTTGCCGGGCTGCCATGACTCCGGCAGCTCGCCCGACAATTCCTCCAGGATGGCATTGAACGGCGGCACCTCCACTACATCCTCGCCTCTGCTCAACTGTAGCAGGTGCGCCAGACTCAAGGCTATCGTAACATCTGCTTCCGTCTCACTGCCAAAGGCGCGATGCCAGTCGATCAGTGCCTTGCGGTCGGGCATGAAATAGTACACGCTGCGGAGTTGCACTTCCTCCTCATTATGCAGGAACTTGAAGTACCAGGGCTGGCCCATTTCAGGGTCGCGCACCTCGATCACGGGAAACTCGGGAGTACCGATTATCCCACTCATGGCGGGCTTCGCCAGCAGATCGGCCAGCTCAAAAAGGCGCTTCCAGAGGGGGCGGGTAGCAGGAGTAAGCTTCATAAGTCGTGGATTTGGCTGCAAAATCCGATTTTTTGCGCAAGCAGAAAAAATCACCCGGTCAGTGCCCACCTGGTTACACACGCGCTTTTGCCTTCATCCTTCCTACCTTGCGGAAAAATCGCACGCATGAGCAAGCCCTATCGCACCCGGCGCCCCGAGCCGGGCACGTACAGCAACTACTACCAGCCTTACATCGACAAGGTGCCCGAGGGCGACATCCTGCAGACGCTGGCCGCCAATCTCGACGCCCTGCCGGCCTTCTTCGAAGCCATGCCTGCCGGCAAATGGGACTATCGCTATGCGCCGGACAAATGGACCCCGAAGGACATCCTGCAGCACCTCATCGACACCGAGCGGGTCTTCAGCTATCGGGCCCTGTGCATCGCGCGCGGCGACACGACGCCGCTGCCGTCGTTCGATGAAAACCGGTTTGCCCGGGAGGCATTTGCCGAAAGGCGCCATCCCGAAGCCCTGCTGGCCGAATACCGCGCCGTGCGCACTGCCACCCTCTTCCTGTACCTCGAGCTGCCCGATGAGGCCTGGCTGCGCCAGGGTCAGGCCGGTAGCGGAGTGCTCACCCCCCAGGCTGTGGCATGGTGTTTGGCAGGACATGAGCTGCATCATCTCGACGTGCTGCGTACCCGTTACCTCGACTGATTGTGTACCTTCGCAGCACCGTGCGCCTTCACCTCTGCACACCTTGTATCTTTTTCCCAACCCAAAACCGGACATCCCCATGCACGTACGATTCCTGACGGCTGCAGTACTCTGCCTGCTGGGCCTGAGCGTGCTGATGTCAGCATGCAAACAGGACAAGCTGCCCGAGCCCATGGTGAGCTCGGCCTGCGACACCCTGATGCCTACCTGGCAGAGCGCCATCCGGACGATCGTCGAGCGCAAATGCGCCACCCCGGGCTGCCATACGGCGGGTTTCAGCAGCGGCGATTTCACCACCTACGAGTCCACCCTGCCGCGCATCGAAAACGGCAGCTTCAAACGCCGCACGCTCGACCAGCGCAACATGCCGCCCGCCGGCTCGCCCCCGCTCAGCGAGGAAGAATTGCTGTTGCTCGAATGCTGGCTCAGCGCCGGTTACCCTCAATAACTGCCTCGATCGAATCACGTGACTTTCTGGTGGCACTGCGCCACCACAAAACAAACCACGACGAAACCATGAGACGCTTGTACCTCTTCGGCTGCCTGTGGCTGTACAGCGTCCTGGCCCTGGCCCAGGATCAAGCCGCCACCCGCACCTTCCGCGACACGCGCATCATCAACACCCAGTCGGTCGAGATGCTGGCCCCGCGCCGCCTCGACCTACGCATCGTCCACCGCTTCGGCGACCTGCTGGGCGCCACAGGTGGCTGGCCGACCTTCTACGGGCTGGAGAACGCCGCCGACGTGCTCTTCGGCTTCGACTACGGCGTGACCCCCAACCTCATGATGGGCCTGTACCGCACCAAAGGGGCGGGCGACCGCCGGCAGTTGCTCAACCTCAACTTCAAGACGCGGCTGGCACGACAGCGGCCCGGCATGCCGCTCACCCTTGCGGCGACCGCCACCGCCTCGATGTCCACCATGTCGCGTGTGGAAGGCTCGAGCTCGGTGAGCAGCTTTCCCGAGTTTTCGCATCGCCTCGCTTTTTCAGGGCAGCTCCTCATGGCGCGCAAGCTGAGCGACGGCTTCGCCCTGCAGCTCTCGGCTTCGGCCGTGCATCGCAACCTGGTGCCGCACTACGACACCAACACCATCTTCGCGGCAGGCCTGGCCACCCGCATCCAGCTCACGAAGGTGCTGGCCCTGATCGCCGACCTGCAGGTGCCCCTCAACGGCAACCAGAGCCCCCTGACCGCAGAAAAACACCCCGACGCACCCGCCTATTACCTGCCGCTCGGCATCGGCCTCGAGATCGAGACGGGCGGGCACGTCTTCCAGGTCAACCTGACCAACTCGGCCGGCATCATGGAAACCGACTACATCCCCCAGACCACGCAGAGCTGGGCCGACGGCCAATTCCGCCTGGGCTTCACCATTTCGCGACTGTTCAACCTGTGAAACACCACACGACATGCGCATCTGGCTCTCCTTCCTGATCCTCGCAGCCACCGTATGGTTCGGAGCTTCGGCCTTTCGGCCAAAAAACGCAACGACATTTGCCGTGAGCGAGGAGACTCCTGTGGCAGAAGTACTGGAAAAGCTGGGCGACCGACCCCTACCCCACAAACCCAACCTGATGCTCAAAGGGGTAAGCGCAGAAGCAGGCTACGAGATCGTCCATTTCGGCTCGACCACCGGCCCCGACGGGCAGCGCACCACCAAGCAGAGCCCGCACTTCGTGTGCACCTCGTGCCACAACATGGTACGCGAAGATCCCGACCTGGCCGTGGCCGACCCCGAGGCACGCCTCGACTACTGCGTCGAACGCGGCATCCCCTTCCTGCCGGGCACGACCATGTACGGGGTGGTCAACCGCACCTCGTTCTACAATGGCGACTACGAAAAGAAATACGGCGACCTGGTGTACAGGGCACGCCATGACCTGCGCGAAGCCATCCAGCTCTGCGCCATTGCCTGCTCGCAGGGGCGCCGGCTCGAACCCTGGGAGCTGGAATCGGTGTTGGCCTACTTCTGGACGCTGCAGCTCAAAATGGGCGATCTGAACCTTTCGGAAAACGAATGGCAGCAAATCACATCGGCACTGAACGCAGGGCGCCCTTCGGGCAAGGCCGTCGAGCTGATCAAATCGCATTACCTGCAGGCCTCGCCCGCCACCTTCGTACCACCCCCCGACGACCGCCGCCTGGGCTATGCCCTCAAGGGCGATCCTGAACGCGGTGGCCAGCTTTACCAGCAGAGCTGCCTCCACTGCCACTACAACAAGCGCTATTCCTTCTTCGCACTCGACTACGACCCGCGCACCTTTGCCTTTCTGGCCAAGCACATCCCGCGCTACACGCGCTACTCCATCTATCAGGTCATCCGCTGGGGCACCGAGCCCATCCCCGGCAAGCGCGCCTACATGCCCAACTTTACCCTCGAAAAGATGAGCCATCAGCAGGTGGAAGACCTGCGCGCCTTCATCGAGCAGCAGGCCCAGTTGAGATGAGGCTGAAAAGGTTGAGACACCGCTTCGCAGTGATGTTGAGATGCCGGCTACGCCGGCCTGTTGAGATGTCGCTTCCCGCCGGGCAAGACAGGTCGCGCGGCGCGTTGCGATGGTCGCCTGCAGTACCGATTTCACCGATTCGACCGTGAAAATCGCCCGACTTGCCCGACCGGATCACCCGGACTACTTTGGAGGGCTCGTATCGTTGAGCCGAGAGCCGACGCGCTCACAAGAACCGCTTCATCCAGGGCTGTGCCAGGGCACGCAGGGCAGCGGCAGCATGCTGGCGGGCCGCTTCCGGCGACAGGCCCTTGTCCATGAACCAGTCTTCGAGCAGGACGCAGGACTGGTACCAGGCCAGCTTCCATGCCTGTGCGATCTCGCCGAGCATGGGGTCGCGCAGTCCCCAGCCATCCACACTCGTGGCGAGCCGCCCGGTCCAGGCCGGCGCGTCTTTTACCTCGCTATCGGCTACGGTGGCGGGCAGCAGCAACAGGCGCACCCATTCCGACGCGGCCGCACGCCGCTCGGCTGCCGAGCCCGTCTGACCTGCGGAGATGTCCTGCATGATGGTGCGCAACACGCGCACGTACTCCCATCCGCCTGCGTCCTCGCAGCCCGACAAGTACCATTCATTGCGTTGTGCCACTGGGTCAGTGAGCACGCTTTCCATCACCTTGCCATGCCGTTGCAACAGCCAGCAGGGTAGCGCCAGCCGGTCTTTGGGTGCGGCCACCTGCACGTAGAAAAGGTGCCGCAGCAGTTGTGCCAGCTCAGGATAGGAATAACGTGCCCGATAGTCGAAAGAAGGAAAACGCGACGGATCAACCCCGACAAAGGCCGCGCGGATGGCTTCGTTCATCAGGCGGTCCACCTCGGGCGAGGGCCCTTGCGTGACGAAAAGGCGATAAGCCAGCCAGGCCTTCGCCTCGGGGCGCGTCGAGCGCTGCAGCAGCGGCACGGCAGCCGCCGGATCGGTGCCCAGCAGGTCAATGGCCCGTTGCAGGGGCAGCTCGTCGGCCTGCCTTTCGGCAAACAGGGCCGTGCGGCTCAGCACCTTGTACTTCTGCACCTGTCGGTGCTCGGCCCAGGCTTTCTCAAAGGCGGAAGCCGTCATACGGCCGTAGTAACCGTCAATCCCCGCAGCCAGGTAGCCCAGTTCCTTGAGCGTCTCTTGCAAGTGGCGCGCCGAGCTGCGTTTGACGTTGCTGCGCACCTCCGGCACGGGCACCCGCAAGCCCGCCCCGGCCTCATACCTTGTCGGCCCTCCTGATTTGGCCGTGCCCTCGACGGAAGCAGCCGGCAGGTCGTAAGTAACAGGTGCGTCGTAGGTCATGGGCTCGGGTTCGCCTGTGGGCTTGCCAGATCGTTCACCTGACTTTGGCAGTTGAATGTCGAAAGCAGGCCGCTTCACGCCGCCCGTTTCGAAGCTCGTCACGGCGTGCAGCAGCGCGCTGTTGACCGTTTTGGCGAAAGCCTGCGGAAAGCCCTTTTTCCTGAATGCGGCCAGATCGGCACGCAAGCGGGTCTCATCGTCGTAGGGCCCGGCCAGTATCTTCACCACATCGTTGGCAATGAGCACATTGAGTTGATCGGCCGCGAAATATTTTTCCCAGGCGATGGGGCCCGTGACGCGCTCGGCACCGAGCTGAATCACGCGCACGGGCTGCCCCTGCTCGACGGGCAGCTTGCGCACCGAAGCACTGTAGCCCATGTTGCGCAGCGTAGGCAGCAGCGCACGGGGCGCCTCTTCGTTATCCCACCCGCCAAGGAACACATCCACCATGCGGCCCACGGGCTGGCTGTACACGAAGCCCATCGTGCGCACCTGATCGAAGTCGCGCGGCATCACTTCGGGAAACGTGCCCAGGTGGATCGTATGCACGTATTGGGCATCGGCCACGGTCTGAGCAATCAGGGGCAGGGCATACAATGCCAGAGCCACGAACAGAACAGCAGTTTTTCTCATAGTCATTGGCTTTCGGATTCTTTGGATCCCGCAGGCTCCAATATAGGCCCGGCAAGGCATGCTTTGCAAACACGCCTTTCGGCAAATGCAGCCCACGCCCAAATTGCGCACGCCTTGCCGCCTTCTGTACCAAACGCCATGCCCGAAGGCGAATTGTCGGGTGGCACCTATCTTTGCGGCCATCAGGCGGCAGCACGGCCTACCGATGCCGCCCATCGCTGATATCCACACACCAATGAAGTTTCCACATCCCATCCCTGCCGGGGAAATCGCGCACATGATCGGTGCCACGGTCGTTGGCGATCCGGCCATGCCCGCCACCGGCCTCAATGAAATTCACAAAGTCTCACCAGGCGATATCACCTTCTCCGACCTGCCCAAATATTTCCGCAAGGCACTCGAATCAGATGCGACCGTCATCATCCTGAACGAAGCCGTCGAGCCACCACAGGGCAAGGTGGTGCTGGTATGTGACGCGCCCTTTGCCGCCTACAACGCACTGGCACGCCACTTTCGGCCTTTCCAGCCGCTCACCGAGCCCATCAGCGCTTCCGCAAAAATCGCCCCTTCGGCCGTCATCGAGCCCAACGTCATTATTGGCCACGAGGTGGTCATCGGGCCCGACTGCTACATTCAGGCCGGTGCCGTCATCCACAGCCACGTCGTCATTGGCGCCCGCGTGCGCATCCATTCCGGAGCCCTGATCGGCACCGACGCCTTCTACTACAAGCGCACGCCCGAGGGCTATATCAAATGGTGGACCTGTGGGCGCGTCGTCATCGAAGACGACGTGGAGATCGGCGCGGGCTGCACCATCAACAAGGGCGTGTCGGGCGATACGCTCATCGGTGCCGGCACCAAGATCGACAGCCAGGTGCATATCGGCCACGATGCCGTCATCGGCAAAAATTGCCTCATCGCCGGTCAGGCCGGCATCAGCGGCAACACCACCGTGGGCGACCACACCGTCATCTACGGCCAGGCCGGTCTGGCGCAAAACCTCCACATCGGCAGCCGCGTGCTCATCGGCGCCAAGTCGGGCGTGTCGAAAGACATCCCCGACGGCAAGGTCGTCTTCGGCTATCCCGCCGACGACATCCGCACGGTCCAGCGCCAGCTCGCCGCCCTGCGCCAACTCCCCGAGTGGATGAAGAACCACGGGAGGGAGTGAGGAGAGAGGAGAGAATGAGTGAATGAGTGAATGAGTGAGTGAGTGAGTGAATGAGTGACGGAGTAATTGAGGTAGGGGCGCACGGCAGGGCGCCTGCCAGATCCGAAGCCTCTTTGGCGACCATCGCTACTCAATACTTCACACACACGTTCTTGGGTTCGGTGAAGAAGCGCAGGGCTTCCCAGCCGCCCTCGCGACCGACTCCTGACGACTTCATGCCGCCGAAGGGCGTGCGCAGATCGCGCTCCATCCAGCAGTTGATCCACACGATGCCGAACTCGAGCTGCTCGGCCATGCGGTGGGCCCGGCTGATGTCTTGCGTCCAGAGCGTGGCGGCCAGCCCGTAACCGGTGCCGTTGGCCAGTTGGAGGGCTTCCTCTTCGGTGTCGAAGGGCTGGATGGTCACCACCGGGCCGAAGATCTCTTCCTGGTTGGTGCGGCATTCGAGGGGCAACCCCTCGATGACCGTGGGCCGCACGAAATAGCCGCCGGCCAGTTCGCCTTCCAATTCGAGGCGTTTGCCACCACACAGGATCTTGCCGCCCTCCATTTCCGCAAGGGAAATATAGCTCAGCACTTTCTCCATATGCGCTTCCGACACCAGCGCCCCCAGGTCGGTCACCTGCGAGAACGGATCGCCCACCTTGAGAAACTGTGCGCGCTTGACCAGCTCGTCGCGAAAACGCTCGTAGAGCGGCCGCTCGACGTAGATGCGCGAGCCGCACAGGCAGATCTGGCCGTTGTTCGAAAACGAGGAGCGCAACGTGTCCACCATCATCTGGTCGAAGTCGCAATCGGCGAAGATGATGTTGGGGTTTTTGCCGCCCAGCTCCAGCGACAGCTTTTTGAACATGGGCGCGGCCGTGCGGGCGATAGCCTGTCCTGTTTTGGTGCCGCCGGTAAACGAGATCGCCTTGATCTCGGGATGCTCGACGATGGCCTGGCCCGCCTTGGGGCCCAGTCCGTGCACGATGTTGAGCACGCCTTTCGGCAAACCGGCTTCGATGCAGGCCTTGGCCAGCATGTAGGCCGTCATGGGCGTCAGCTCCGAAGGCTTGGCCACCACGCAATTGCCCGCCGCCAGCGCCGGCGCGATCTTCCACGTGAACAGGTAGAGCGGCAGGTTCCAGGGCGAGATGCAGCCCACCACGCCGATGGGCTGACGCAGCGTATAGTTGATGGCCCTCCCCTCGACGGGATGGGCCTCGGAAGCGAAATGCAGGATGCTGGTGGCAAAAAAGCGAAAGTTGGCCTGGGCACGCGGGATGTCCACACTGCGCGACATGGCCAGCGGCTTGCCGTTGTCGATACTCTCAGCCCGCGCAAAATCGTCGAGGTTCTGCTCGATGATGTCGGCGATGCGGCTCAGGATGCGGAAGCGCCGCTCCACGCCGCAGCGCGACCATTCGGGAAAGGCCTTTTTGGCGGCAGCCACGGCCCGCTCCACGTCTTCGGCGTCGGAATCGGGAAGCCAGGAATACACCTTGCCGGTAGCAGGGTTGACGTTGTCGAGGTACTGGCCCGACGCGGGCGGCACCAGCGCCCCGTCAATGTAATTTTTGATGTACTTGTCCGGTCGCATGGGTCAATCGTGTTCGTTCCGACTGGCAAGATACGCGACCTCTCTGTTTTTCCGGCTTTCGCCAAATGGGGGGGAATCGGTCAAATCGGTGGATACTCGAATCAAAGTGGTGCGGAAAATCCTGTGGCAATAGTTGAGGGTTGAGGGTTGAGTTTAGACACACGTTTCGCTCATTTTTAAGGGGGGATAGGCAGATTGATGCAAAGTGAGGTATAGATGTCAGTCGGGAGGTTCAGTAATGCCAGAATACGCTGTTGGAGCTCGGAAAGAGGTGTGAGATGACGAGTTTGGTGTTGATGA